>JADYUE010000028.1 GCA_021531615.1 Fusobacterium varium
ATTTTATCATAGAAAGCTATTTAAAGCATTTATTATTTTAATTTACAGACTTTTTTTCACATTCTCAAATAAAATAACACTGTATAAAAAGTAAATATTTTTTATTTTAATCATAGTCTTTGGTATTTTCCCTTTTTTCTTTTCTATAACATTATAGCTGTTTTCTTTATATTTTTTAGTCTAATTTATTAAAACTCCAGCAGAAGAAAGTCCAAGCTCAATAGCGACAAATCTTAGACTTTCTCCCTTAATTAAAACCCTGTTGATAGCAATTTCTTTAAACTCTTTAGAATAATATCTATTCTTCTCATTTCTAAGAATAGAATAATCATGTTTATTTAAAAGCCTAATTAGATACTCAAGGTTATGAATATTTATATTAAATTCCAAACCTAAAGATTTTAAAATCTCTCCTTTTAATCTTCATTCATAGATTTCAATCTTTTGGTTATTTGTTAATTTAGCCATAAAAAAACTACACCCTCCATCTTAGTTGTTTAAGATTTTAGGTGCAATATATTTAGCTCATTTTTTTCGGTAATAATCACATTTTCTTTTTTAATTCTCTCATTTAGGTACTTAATAAGGTATAAAATCCACATTTGGGGCATTCCTTATACGTTATTACCTTTGATATTTATCATTATATGACAACAAGTATTTAAATACAATCTTTTAGTTTCTGCTTCTACAATTATTTTTGCTTTTATTTTTTTTATACAAAAAATTTCAATCAATATATCAACTATCCTTTATAGTATACTTGCTCCAGTAACTTTATAAGTCTTTATTTTATTTGAATTTACAACAGAAACAATGCGCTATACTTCTGCTCCAGTCTGCTCCAGTTTTTATATAGTGTAAGATATAGTGGAATGGTACTATAAGACTATTTTAATAATTAAATTAATTATTTTTACTCTTTTTGAGAAGTATTTTCTTTTATTTTTTTACCTATCACTTCTTTCATTAGTTGTAATTCAGGTTGAAATTCTTCCCATTCTTTTTTAAATTCTTTATCTTCTAATCTTTCATTTAATAATTTTTCTAAATCGTCCATTTTAATATCTCCTTATTTTTTTGAATAAAAAAACACTACTAAATATAGTGTATCAGCTCCAGCAACCTTGAAACTCATTATAAAATAGTAAGTTATAGCAGAAGCAATACACTATATCTCTGCTTCACCTTGCTCCAGTTTTTATATGTAATGTAGTTTATAATTCTAATAATTCAGCTAAATCTTGCTTTTCACTTCCTTTTATATAATCAAAAATTGTAATTCCCATAATATTTCTCCTCCCTAAAAAACTCAACTATAAAAAATAAATTATTTTCAAGTATTTTAGTTTCTGCTTCTACAACTATTTTTTTGCTTTTATTTTTCTAACTTTTTTATATAAAAATTTTTAATCAATATGCTAACTATACTTTATAGTGTATTTGCTCCAGTAACCTCAAAACTCTTTATAAAATAGTAAGTTATAGCAGAAGCAATACACTATATCTCTGCTTCAGTCTGCTCCAGTTTTACTAATGTTATAATCTATAGTGTAGTAGTACTATAACTCTTCTTTTAGCTCCCTCTTATATTTAAAGTACGTATTTCTACTAAGCTTTAGAACTTCTATAACTTGAATATCTTTAAGGTTTCCTTCAAAATCTTTAGCCAATAATTTAATTTTTTCTTAGTTTTTGATAAAAAAGAGAATAGTTTAAACTATTCCCTTTTTTAAAATAAAATTATCTATAAATAAGAAGGATTTAATTCTATAATATCATCATAAGCAAATCTTATTTTATCAATAGATTTTTCTATATGAAAATGTCCACAATACCATTTTTTATACTTTAATTTATCTTCTATCTTTTGCAGCCACTCTTCAGTAGAAGTATCTATCTTATCAAGATCAATAGTACTAGATAATCTTTCTATTGGACGATATTTAAAAGGACAAGTGTGACTAAAAACTAAATCTATACTCCAGTTAGTGCTTTCTAATTGATCTTCAACATACTTTTTAATTCTATCATTAGGTTGTTCATTACTAAACCATTTCCAATTATTTGTAAGCCGATAGTATTTATCTGTACTATATGCCCCTCCTATTGCCATACATTTAAGTCCATCAAAGTTATAGATTTCTCCATCTTTTGCAAAAACTATATCGGCAAATTCTTCTTCCATATATACTTTTGCTCCAAACTTTTCAACTTCTCTATATGTTGCAATAGCAAAAGGACGTTGTTCATGGTTACCATGGATACAAAATAGAGTTATTGGAAGTTTGCTAAGTGAATGTTTTACAGACCAATCTTTTATTCCACCAAAAAAATTAAGTCCTACATCTCCAAGAATGATTATAACATCATCTTTAGTTGTATTATTTTCTTTACAAAACTTTTTTATTTCATTGAAATTTCTATGTTTATCTCCTGTGATATATATCATATTATCACCTGTTTTTACCAACCTTTTTTTGATCTTAATTCTTCTACTGCTTTCCTTGCTTCTTCAGTTGCACTTACCATTCTTTTTGCCTCATATTTTCTTTTAACATCATTCCAAGCGTCTATTTCTTCTTGTGCTTCTTTATTTCCTCCATCTGCTTGTTTTTGTAGTTTTGCTAATATTTCATCATATTCACTTTTAGCTGCTATATCTTGCTTTTCATATACTTTCTCTATCATTATTTCTTTATTTTTTGTACTTGTAAATTGTACTTTTTCCCCACAAGCTACTAATAATCCTGTCATCATAACTACTAATAATAATTTTTTCATATTCTTTCCTCCTACTATTTCCTTTGTATTATTTTTTAATAATATGTTTCTACTTTTTTTCCATCAAATACTAAACCTATTTTTATTATATCTTCTATCCCTTCACTTTTCAATATAGCCTCATATCTCTTTTCCACTATTTGCTCATAGGCTGCTTTAGCTTCTTTTTTCATATCTTTTGTTTTAGCTCTTTTTAGTTCAAATATATATCCAGCCCATTTTTTCATTTTTGGCTTTAATATTATATCAGCTCTTCCATCTCCTGCTTCTGGATTAGGAATCATTCTATATAAATCATCTATTCCATATAAGAATCCTGCTAGTAAGTTTTGATAAGGGTTCTCATACTTTCTGCTTGTATCATAAAAACTTATAGCATTTAGCACAAGATCTTCTAATATTCCACTAATTCTATTTACATCTCTACTTTCCAAAGCAGATTTCATATTTGAAATATTATTTTTTCCATTAAACATTATCTCTGCAAAAAGAGTTTTAAAAAATGATTGAATCTCTTTATTAGGAATCTTTACTAAATATGTTTTATTATTCATTTTTTCTTTTACTGTCAAATATCCTGAAAAAAGCATAAGTTCCCAAAGATTATTAGGATCTAAAGTACTTCCTAAAGCTATACTTTCATTGATATATACAGTTTTTTCTTTTCCTTTTACCAAACTATCTAAATCTTCGAAAACTGTTCCATCTGAATGTAATAATAGATTCTTTATTAAGATATTTCCAGAGGTATTTACCCAATAAGTATCTAATTTTTTATACTTTATATATTTTAAAATACTCCAAGGGTTATATACTTCCATATTTCCAAACTTATATCCATCATACCAAGATTTAACATCTTCTAATTTATCTTCAGTTTTATATTCTATAAGAGAATTTTCTACTTCATTTTCTAAAAGTCCAAAATATTCATCATAGGCTTCATCAAGTATTGTATGAGTTTCAATATTATTAAGATCAGAAAATATTCCAGCTTGAGCTACTCTTATTGCTCCTGTGAGAACTCCCATTTTTAAGCTAAGATTAGTCTTTAAAACAGATCCATATAAGCTTTTAAAAAAATTAATTGCTTTATCATAAAAATTATATTCATAAGCCATAGTGAGAGGAACATCATACTCATCTATTAAAACTATTACTTTTTCTTTATAATATTCTTCTAAAATATTGGTTAAAAAATTTAATCCATCATCATAGTTACCATCTATTTCTTCAAACCAAATTTTTTCAAATTTCCTTTTATTTCTTTCATTTAATGAATCTTTTAAAAAATTAAATTTTTCATACAAATTAGATAAAATTTCTCTTATACTCTTTTGCATTTCTTCCCATGTAGTTCCTTTTATTTCTTTCATAGAAATAAAAAGTACTGGATATTTCCCTTGTTCTGCAAATACAAGAGAATTTTTTATATATAAGTTATCAAATAATCTTCTGTTTTCTTCAGCTTCTTTTATATCAAAAAAGTATTTTAAAGTAGACATATTAAGAGTTTTACCAAATCGTCTTGGACGACAAAATAATTTTACTTTTGCACCATCATTTAATATTTCTTCTATAAATTTTGTTTTGTCTATATAATAATAATTTTCAGTTCTAATTTCTTTAAAATCTTCTATTCCTATAGGAATCTTTTTCATTTTCCCCTCCTTTACTTTAACCTAACAGGCAAAAAGTCGCCCACTTCTATAAGTAGTGAGTGGTTCACTAATTAATAATTATATTATAACTTCATAACTAAAAAAACTCAACTACAAAAGGATTCTTTATTTTTAATTTTAATAAAAGAATAAATTATCTGCTAATATTATAGTTACTGCTTCTACAACTATTTTTTTACTTTTATTTTTCTAATTTTTTATATAGAAAATTTTAATTAATATACTAACTATACTTTATAGTGTATTTGCTCCAGTACCTTTGAAACTCCTTATTTTATTTGAATTTACATCAGAAGCAATGCACTATATTCCTGCTTCAGTCTGCTCCAGTTTTACTAATGTTATAATATATAGTGTAGTAGTACTATATTTTTATAGTGATTCTATACTATATAAACTACTATAACTCTTCTTTTAGCTCCCTCTTATATTTAAAGTACGTGTTTCTACTAATCTTTAGAACTTCTATAACTTGGATATCTTTTAAGTTTCCTCCAAATTCTTTAGCCAGTAACTTAATTTTTTCTTTCATTTCAATAGATTTTTTGGTTTGAATCTTAGATCCAACTCTTCTACCAAGAATAACTCCTTGAGCTTTCTTCACTTTGAGTCCTTCTTTAGTTCTTGTTCTGATATCACAAGCTTCTTTTTCTGCCTGTTCAAAAGCCTTTTCAATCTGATCCACAGCAATAACTTTTAAAACTTCCTCAATAGCAGCTAGTAAAATATCTGTAATCTTATTACCTGTCTTTGCTATTTGCTGCTCTTTAGCTTTGGTATATACATCAGAGTTAATATACCCCTCTTTAAGAAAAATAAGCTTAACTCCCTTATTATAAAGTTCAAAGTATTCTTTGATCCCCTCTTCAGTATTTCTACTCATACGAGAAACTGAATCAAATACTAATGTATCTCCATCATTCACTAATTTTTTTAGCTTTTTCCATTCTTGCCGATCTGAAGTTACTCCAGTATAAGCTTCTTGATAGATCTTAGCATTAGGATATACTTTTAATATATTTTCAATCTGCCTAGTAATAACTTGCCTATTGGTAGATACTCTGCAATATCCATAGATCATATTCTTCCACCTCGTATAGTCTTATTTTCAACGAACAATAAATTTAATACTAAAATGATATTAACATTTTAACAGAATATCTTATAACAGTCAAACTTTTAATACTATTTTTTGTAAGGTTTATTCTAATACTATTTTATAATATAAAAAGAGGTATCAAATAAATTTAATACCTCTTTTTCTTTTTTTAATTATAAGATTATCATAAAAATGAAATCTAATTATTTTTATGGTTTAATTATATACCTATATTTCCCATTTTCATTCACTACTATCAATCCTTCACTAAAAAATACATAATCATATTTAAAGGGAATTACTTCTTTTCCTGTCTTATCTATATAACCCCACTTCTCATTTTTTCTCACCATTCCCAAGCCTTCTATAAAATCATATGCGAATACATATTCAAATGGAATCACTTCTTTTCCTGTTCTATCTATATAACCATATTTTCCATTTTTTTTCACTGCTACTAAGCCTTTTCTAAAAGACATTGCATAATCATATTTAAAGGAAATTACTTCTTTTCCTGTCTTATCTATATAACCCCATTTTTCATTTTTTTTCACTGCTACTAAGCCTTCTCTAAACTCACTTGCATTATCATATTGAAAAGGAATAATTACTTTTCCTGTTTTATCTATATAACCATATTTTCCATTTTTTTCCACTGCTGCTAAGCCTTCTCTAAAAGAATCTGCATAATCATATTTAAAGGGAATTACTTCTTTTCCTGTTCTATCTATATAACCATATTTTTCATTTTTTTCCACTGCTGCTAAACCTTCTCTAAAAGGTTTTACAGAATCATATTTCATTGAAATTACTTCTTTTCCTGTCTTATTTATATAACCATATTTTCCATTTTTTTTCACTGCTGCTAAGCCTTCTCTAAAAAAATTTACAGAATCGTATTTAAGTGATATTATTTTATTTAAATTCTGAACTTCTTCTAATGTAAGAAAAAAATTATTTTCATCATCAAGCAATCCATTAATATATTTTCCTTTTATTCTCAAATCACCATTTTCAGTATATAATGAAAACTCACCATGAAAAATCCCTTTAACCATTTGAGCTTTTTCTTCAATTTGTCCATCTTCATATTTAGTTAAAACAATACCAGAAAAAGGTTTACTTTGATTTTTCTCATAATATAACCCATCTTTTCTATGTTGTAATTCAGAAAATAAAACTTCTTTTTTTCCACAACTAATAATAGATAATAACAATAAAAATAGTAATAATATTTTTTTCATATTTTATGCCACTCCTATTTAAAATACATTATTTTTAATTATATCCTTAAAAACTATTTTTTACAATAAGTTAAAAAATATTTAATTATAAGACTAATAATAATGTACTGCACCCAAAATCTTAGACAACTAAGATGAAGGGTGTATTTTTTTTGCTAGATATTTATTTAAAAAGAAAAATATATAATAAACTAAATTTATTCTATTTTTTTGTTTAATTCTTAAAAAAACGACCTTTTAATTTTATGACATTTTAGCTACTGTGTTCAAACTTAATATCTCTAAAATTAAAATGCTTATTTCAGTCTTTTAAAGCCTTAAAATTGATTTTTATTTTTTGAAATTAAGAATATTATAATTTTTTTAAATTTATACATTTTTTATATTTTTTAACGTTTTTCGGACTTCTACTCTTGACAAAATTAAAAGTTGAAGCTATACTCCTATCAAATAACTCTAGTCGCCTAGAGTAAATAAAGGAGAGTAAGATCATGGAAGAAATTAAAAACAACAGTTTACTAGAAAGTATAGAAAAGCAAATTACTGATTTAATTTCATTAGATAAAAAAAACTGGACTAACTTTTATACACTTTTAAAAAAAGTAGAAACTGAAAAGTTATGGGAAGAGAAGTACAATTCATTTACCCAATGGTTAAAAGATTTTTCAATCCGTAATAAAATCCATGAAAGTATTTTATGGCAACGTAAAAAGGCAGGAGAAGTTTATCAAAAATATTCAGAGATACAGAAAGAAAAAGGGATTGAGGTTAAACCTCTTGAAGCTGCTAATGTTAGTGCTGAAAATCTAGTTCTACTTGATAAAATAATGAGAAATAGTCCAAGTAATTCTACTGAACTAGCAGAAAAAGTATTTAATAACTCAATCACAGGGAAAGAACTAAGGCAAATACATAACTCTGTCCGTCCTACTCGTTATAATGATCTTGATGATTCTGATGAGAAGGAGAATGAAAATGAAAAAGTATCTGAAGATAGCTCTCCTGTAAATACTACTGACATCTTGGGTATGTTATTCAATACAGAATCTTGGATTGGAACTAAAAATGAAAGTGAAAATAAAAAAAATTATTTTAATTCCTTTGTTACTAAAGCTCAATTACTTACTGAATTTCCTGTATTTACTGGAACTTCAAGACATAGTAGAAGAATAGATCTATTTTGTGCTGAAAATATAACAACAGAATATCCATGGAACTTAAATCTTCATGGAGTTGAAATAAAAATTTCTAAAGGAGATTTATTAAACGATCATAAATATACTGAATATAGTGAATTTGTAGATTATTTATGGTTAGCAGTTCCCCAAGATCTGCAAGAGATAGCAGAACAAAATAAATTTACAAGTTGTGGACTTATAGTAATTGATAGAAAAAATGATAAATTAATCTTAAAAGTAATCGAAAAACCAAAGAAATTAGACCCTTTAAAAAGAGGGGAAACTTTAACATCTCTAGCTTTGAAATTAATGATGAAATAAGCTTTAGTCTAGGCGACTAGAGTAAAAATAAAATAAAAAAGGAGGAGCTACAATGAAATTGAATTTAGACGAAAAACAAGCATTTGAAGCACTTCAAAAAATTATAGACTTCTATACAAAAGAGGAACAAGAGAAGAAAGAATACTTAGCACTTACTACTAGAGAATATAGACTTTTAAAAAAAATACTGGGAATTGATCTGAAAGAAGCCACATACAGGAAGAAAGATGTAGAAATATTTGTTAGAAGTAAAGATACAAAGCATATAGAGTTTCTAAATCCATTCGCCCTAAGCAACTATGGAAATAAAATAGTAAAATATGGATATTTCCCATTTCAAGTAAAAAAATTAAAAGAAATAAACAAACCAAATGATAATTAATTAATAAAAGAAAAGGTAGAGAAAAATCTCTACCTTTTCTTTTGGATTTATCCACCTAACTACTTTTTACCAATAACAATGTAAAGCAATTTATGGTATAAGCATTTTACAAAAAAACTACTTCAAAAGTATAGCATAAAACAAGAAATTATAATGTTTCTCTGAAAGATTCTTGAAATTCTTTTCCACTTATCCAGTAACTTCTAAAGTGTTCCAAAAAAATTATTTGATTATCTATTGTCTGAAATTCAGCTATATAGCACTCTTGAATATATTTTCTTTTAGAGATAGTGCCATCAGATGATTTATAATCTAGCTCTTTCTCTCCCTTAGAATCAAAAGTTTCTTTAATAATCTCTCCTTCTAAGTCGTAATAAATATCCTTTCTCCAATTGTAAACCTTTATCTTCATAAATCCCCCCACCAATTAAAAATGGGGAAAGAATCCCCACTTTTACGATGTCAAATAGAAATGATTAAAAATCATTCTAAAAAATAATAACTAAGAAAGTATAATTAATTATATCATAGAATTAAAGATAAAAAAAGCCTTATTATTTTTTTATTTGATTTGATTTTTTATATAAAAACTGATATAATTAAGATACCTAGAACCCGTATGGGGAACTTGAAAATAGTAAGATATAAAATTCGTTATGAACTAAGCTTTCACTTCGGTGGAGGCTTATTTCATGTTTATAAGGAGTAACGATCCTTGTAAACAGTAGATCTTACTTATTTTCAAGGAGGTACAGAGATGACTGTAACTGTTCATCAGCTAACAATTAATCTTGATGGAGGAGCAATTCTTCTAGGTGGATTACTTCTTCTCATCTTTATTCTGTTAGCAAAGCACTACAAATAGTCTATTCTGACCTCGCACCCTACGGGGTTTTTTTATTTTTCAATAAACTCCTATTCTACAACAAACATCACGTCAAAAAATAAAAAAGATATTGACTTTTGACAGCACGTCAATTATAATAAAGAAAAGAGAAAATTGACAGCACGTTTAAAGAGGAGAAGAAAATGAAAGTTAGAAAACAAAATATATCATTTTTAAAATCAGGAAGTGGAAGTTTAAATAGTAGAATAATGTTACCTATTACTTGGGTAAGAGAATTAGGGTTGTCACAGGAAGAAAGAGAAGTATATATATACCAAATTGGAGAAGAAATTGTTATAAGAAAAACTCCAATGAACTTTGATAAAAAAGAGGCTGCCAAAATTGCATTTGAAGAAGTTAAACAAATAATTTTAACCAAACAATATATAGAACATGTAGAAATTATAGAAATCATCAAAACAATAATAGATAGTTATTTTTTTTATATAGAAGAAAAAGAAAGAAATGATAAGGTTGTAGCTTTAGTATCAGTTTTAAGAGATAGCTTTTTAGATAAAAAATATGAATTTGTATTAGATAATAAAAAACAATATTTCTTTGATAAGGAAAAATATAGTTTTAAGACTGTAGAGGAATTAGAAAAGTATTTTCAAATAAGCCATGAAAAAATATAGTTGCAAATATCATTCTAAAAATATTAGTTTTATTTTAATACAAAAGGTTCAATCAAAAGTGAACCCGATGCATATAAAAAAATATAAAAAATAAAATCCTTGTGTGGGAAGCTGGAAATAAAATTACACAAATAACAAATAGAAATTATTAAAGAATTAGAAAAATTAATGAAACAAAAATTAGAAAAAGCTCTTTAAATAGTTTAAACAGATGAATGTCTCACGTGAGACATTCGATATAAAATAACACTATATTAAGAAGCAAGGGTTTAGATGTTTCTATTTTTGATAATGTAAGAAATTTTTTATTTTCTTTCAGCTTTTAAGTTTCTATATTTTAATAGATTAGAATTAAAATTACTAATATATGAACATGAATACTCATCAGTTACCAATTCACTATATTCAAATACTTGTGAATTACTTAATATTCCTCTATTTTTTATCATCATCACAGCTTTTCCCTTTTTTAAATTTAATAACTCTGCATCCTCTCTACTTAAATTAATTGCACTATAAGTTGTGATAGAGTGTGAAATATCATATCCTGACCTTATTACATAAGAGTGAAAAGAATCTTTTATATCATCTCTTTTTAGGTTAGGAAAAAGATTTTTAGGAACTCTTGTAAGCTCAATTTGAACTTTTACAAAATCCACTATTCTGATTCTTTTATATTGAAAAAGAGTATCATCAGCAGAAGTATCAAAAATTTTTGAAAACTCCTTCCCAGCTTTTATTTCTGTAAACTCCAATACTTCTGAAGATATCTCTCTAAATTTTTTCTCAACTAATGAATTATAAATAAGTGAACTTCCTGCTAATCCCTCTTTAATAAAATTTCCTTTCCCCTGTATACTCTCTACAAAGTTTAAATCTACAAGTTTTTTTAAGGATCTTCTCACTGTATCTCTTGAAACTCCATATATCTTTGCTAATTCTCTTTCTGTTGGAAGTTGTTCCCCTGATTTATATCTATTTTGATATATTTTCCCTATTATATCTTCTGCCATAAAATTCTTTTTACTCATATCCTCACCAACTTTTTATTTTAATAAAAAAAACAGCTCTCTATAATAAAAATTTTATCATAGAAAGCTGAAAATTTATATATTTTATTCCACTGTATCAATATCTTTTACTAAGATATAACTAAATATAGCAGAACATCCAATAGCTATAACAACTCCTAAAATAGCATATACAAAATATGGTCCTATATAAGCTGGTAAACTTACAATACTAGAAAGAATATATCCATATATTTTT
This sequence comes from Fusobacterium varium, assembly GCA_021531615.1. Classification (NCBI taxonomy): domain Bacteria; kingdom Fusobacteriati; phylum Fusobacteriota; class Fusobacteriia; order Fusobacteriales; family Fusobacteriaceae; genus Fusobacterium; species Fusobacterium varium. Next base: position 11,481 of record JADYUE010000028.1, read on the forward strand.
ACTTCAAAGTAAGAGATAAACCCTCCTGCTATTGCTGCACCTAAAGTAGCTGCAATAAATGCTCTTTTATATTTTATTAAAACTCCAAATAAAGCAGGCTCTGTTATTCCTAAAATAGCTGATATAGTAGAAGATATTATAATAGATTTCTTATTTTTATCTTTTGTTCTGAAAAGTAAACCAAGAGTTGCTCCCCCCATTGCCATATTTGCCATAAAACATAGTGGCATTAAGAACTCATATCCCTTTGTTTCAAAGTTGTTGAAGAACATAGGTGTCATTACATGATGCATTCCTCCCACAGTGATAGCTGGACGAATTCCTGCTACAATAAATCCTGCTACTACATTTGAGAATGAAAACATAATATTTATCAACCAAGCAATAATTTGTCCAAAATATGTTCCCAATGGTCCTATAACTATTAAAGTCAAAGGAATAGAGATTATAAGTGTTAAAGTTGGTGTAAATATTGTTCTCAATACTTCTGGCATATGTTTATCTACATATTTGTGAATATATTTCATAGCCCATACAGAGATTATTATTGGAATTACTGTAGAGCTATATTTAATAACAGGAATAGGCAATCCAAAAAAGTGAAAAGCTTTTATCTGTCCAGCTATAGCAGCATCCATTAATGTTGGATACATAAGAGCAGATGCTAAAGCTAGAGCCAAATACTCACTTGTTTTAAATATACGTGCTACTGATACAGCTAGATAGAATGGTAAGAAATAAAATACTCCACTAGCTATTAGATCAAAAATCTTTACTGTTTCACTACTTCCATCTAAAATTTTTAAAGCTAAAAGTCCAGAAAGAATTCCTTTTAACATTCCTGCTCCAGCTATTGCTGGTATAATTGGTCCAAATCCTCCAGAAACAATATCTAATAAACGTGATATCAAACTTTTCTTTACTTTAGGTTCATTATTCTCTTCTGTATTATTTTCATTTGCTTCTAACTCTTTTTTCAATATCTCAAAATATTTATTAGCACTTGGTCCAACTATAACTTGATACTGATCATTTTGTTTTTGAGTACCTAAAACACCTTTAATTTCCTTTATTTTATCAAAATCTATCTTACTTTCATCCTTTACTTGAAAACGTAATCTTGTCATACAATTCCAAAATTTTATAAGATTATCTTTTCCTCCTAAAAATTTAACTATTTCTAATAACTCTTTCTTCTCCATCTTAGTCTCCCTTTTATATTATTTTATGGTGTGTGAATAACTCCATGTGGTAATCTTGCCTGTGTCCACTCATGAGCTCTATATCTTACAGGATATTTTTTTGCTAATTCCTCATCAAATTCAACTCCAATTCCTGCTTTTTCTAAAGGATAGATATATCCATCTTCAACTTTTAAATCACTTTTAAATATACTATTTGTTACCTCGTCAGGCTCATTATATTCTTGAATAGCTGCATTTTGTAAATAGATATTTAAATGATTATTTACTGCTATTCCTATTGGTGTCATATCAGAAGGTCCATGCCAAGCTATTCTTATTCCAAATTGTTCACACAATGCTCCTAATTTTAAAGCTGGTGTTATTCCTCCAATCTGTGATATATGACATCTTATAAAATCAATTCTTTTATTTACAATTAATTCTTTCCATTCCATAGGATTGTTGAAAAGCTCTCCTAAAGCTAATGATATACTACTTTGATTTCTTAAATGATCTAACCATTCTGTTTGATTAGGAGGTAAAATATCCTCTAAAAAATAAGGATGATATTTTTCTAACTCTTTAGCTAAAGCTATAGCTTGGTTTGGAAATAATCTTTCATGAACATCATGTAAAAAATGTATAGAATACCCATATCTCTCTCTTAATTTTTTAAACATGTCTATTACAGAATTCATATATAGATCTTGATCATAATATTCTCCCTCAGTAGGTGCTTTAGTCTTGTGAAAATTTGGATTTTTCCCCCCATATAGCCCCATTTGACATCTAATATGTCTGTATCCTTTAGCTACCAAATTATCTACAGATTTGAAAAGCTCCTCATATGTTAAACCATCAGCATGATTATAAGCTGGTATTGCATCTTTCGATTTTCCACCAAATAATTGATATAACGGCATATTTGCCATCTTTCCTTTTATATCCCAAAGTGCCATATCTACCCCTGCAATAGCATTATTTATAACAGGTCCATTTCTCCAGTAAGAATTTACCATTAACATCTGCCAGATTCCCTCTATGTTATTGGCATCTTTTTGTAATAAAAGTGGTCTGATATATTCTTCTACCATAACTTTTACTACTAATGGTCTTTGTTGAAAAGTAGCACATCCATATCCTATTATTCCACTTTCTGTTTCTACTTTCACAACTACCAGATTATGTCTTTTAGGATTTAAAACAAAACATTTTATATCTTTTATGAAGTTAGGTTTCATCTTTTTACCTCCTTTTTCTTTTATAGTTTTAGTTTAACATCTGGATATTTTAAAAGTCAATTTGGTCTGATAAATGATTTTTTAATGATAAAAAATCATACCAATTTTATAGAAAACCTTTAATGTAGATACAGTTATTTAATAAAAATATTTTAGTTTAATTGAAAAGAAAGTTTAAGATAAAATATAAAAGTGAATGTCAAAATAAATGTAAAAAAAACTTAGTTTATTTTATAAAAAATGATATAATATATTATATATTTTTAGATTAATAAAAAATAAATGTCAAAATAAATGTAAAAAAAACTAAAAAGGAGGAAAGTAAGCATGAATAATATTGCAGCAGATATAAAAAATATTTTATATAACAAAAATAATAAAGTTTTGGATACTAAGATATTTTTTTCTAATGATTTAAATTATGCTGCTTTTAAGGCACTAGAAAGAATGGTAAAAAAAGGTGAAGTTAAAAGAGCCGAAAAAGGTTTATACTATATTCCTCTAAAATCTATTTTTGGAGAACTTCCTCTTTCTGTAAAAGACTTTATACAAAAATATCTTTATATTGGCGAAAAAAGAATAGGATATATTACTGGAGTTAATCTTTTTAATAAATATGGTCTTACAACACAACTTTCTAATACTTTAGAAATAGCAACAAATATAAGAAAGAATCCTAGAGAATATCAAGGAGCAAAGATAAAATTTATCCAAAATAAAGCTCCAATAACAGAAAAGAATATAAAATATTTAGAAATTTTAGATATTCTAAAAAATTTGAAAAATATACCTAATTCAGATATACAAGAAAGTTATATATTAATGAAGCAAATTATACTGGAACTAGCTTATGAAGAGATAATCTTTCTTCTTGATTTGGCAGAAAAATATTATACAGCAGTTGTCTTAGCTTTACTTGGAAGTATGGTAGAAGAAAAAAATATATTAAGAGTAAAAAAAATAAAAGAAAATTTGAATAAAACAACGACTTTTAAATTAAATCTAAAAATAAAAAATGGAAAAGATTGGAGGATAATTTAGTGGTACTACATAAAGATTTAGAAAACTTTAAAGCTTTAATTTTCCTTACAGCTAAAGATATGGGTATTTTAGAGTTTTATATAGAAAAAGATTATTGGGTAACTTATATTTTGAAAAAATTAAGTAGCAGTTCTTTTAAAAATGATGTTGTATTTAAAGGTGGAACTTCCCTTTCAAAAGGATATAATGCTATCAATAGATTTTCTGAAGATATAGATTTGCAGCTTACTAATTCATCTTTAGGAGATAATCAAAAGAAAAAACTGTTAAAAAATATAGAGGAAACAATAACTGAGGGTATGATTTATCTTCCAAAACACCCAAGAGAATCTAAAAGAGGAAATATAAGAAAAACTATCTATCAATATCCAATTCAAATATATGAGGAAGATAAAGGACAAGTTAGTGATGTTATAGTTTTAGAAATTAATTCTTTATCTACTCCTGAACCAACAGAGATTTTAGAGATAGAAAGCTATATAGCGAAGTATTTAAGAAAAATTGGAAAAGAAGAATTTATTCCTCAATTTGAGTTAGAAAGTTTTAAAATTAATGTACTATCAGTAAAAAGGACTTTTATAGAAAAATTATTTGCAGTATTAGATTATACTTTTGAAGAGAATGCTGAAGTAGAACTTGGAAATAAAATAAGACATCTTTACGATTTACATAAGCTTTATCAGCTTAATGAGATTAAAGCTTTTTTAAAAACTGAAGCTTCTTATAAAATGGCTTCTAAAGTAGTAGTTCAAAATGATTTCTTTGGAAAAAGGAAAGATACTATATATAAAAATTCTTTCTTATATGATGATTTTGAGAGAATTAATAAAATAAAGAGTGTATATAACACAAGATTTAAAAGTATGGTTTTTGAAGAGTTTCCTAACTTTGAAGATTTAAAAGATACTTTAAAAATCTTATTAAATTTTATAGATAAGTGGGAAAAAGAATATAGAAAAAATACTAATGAAAATAAGATATAATCAAAGTTTTATATTTCAGACTGTAGATAATTTTTTTATCTACAGTCTTTTTTATTTATTTTTTATAAGATAATAATTCTAGTTTTTGATTTTTTTCAAAAAATTTTATTAAATAAATTTTCTTATATTTTTAAATATAAAATTTCTGTTATTTTAGAATATTTTAAAATTATCTGTGATAATAACACTTTTTAAAACTTCATTATTTATTATAGTATTAAAAATCTTTGTATTTATATCAAAATATTTTTTTAAGTTTTCTTCGTTGATTATATCAATAGTTTTTCCAATAATATAGTCTTCTTTTCCCATTATCATAGATCTATCTGAAATTCTTAAAGCATATTCAGGGTAGTGAGTATTAAAAATACATGTTATTCCTTTTTCTTTAACTAATTTTACTATTAACTTTAAAATAATAGTCTGATTTTTAAAATCTAAATGTGACTCAGGTTCATCTAATATCAATATTCTTGGTTCTGATACTAGAGCTCTTGCTACAAATGCCATTTGTAATTGCCCTCCACTAAGTTCAGAACATTTTTTATCTATTAAATGAAGTATTCCTATTTCATTTAGTACTTTTTCTACTAGTTTGTAATCTTCTTCAGATGGAATGGAGAAAGCTCCTAAATATTTAGCTCTTCCCATTACTACTAATTCTTTTACTGAATATGGAAATGAGAGATTATGTGCTTGAGGAACATATCCAATATTTTTTAAATCTTTAGAAGACAGTACTTTTTTTTCATCAATATACACTTCTCCATCACTCCATTTTAAAACTCCATTAAGACACTTTAAAAGAGTTGTTTTTCCTATACCGTTTTGACCTAAAATAGTAAAAATTTCTCCATCATTTACTTTTAAATTAATATTTTTTAAAATTAAATTCTCTTTTGAATAGCCAAAACAACCATTTTTTATCTCTAAATTCAATTTAATCACCAACTTTTATATCTTTTAAATATTATAATGAAAAATGGTGCACCTACCAATGAAGTTAATATTCCTATAGGTATTTCTGATGCTGTAGCTGTTCTAGCTATTCCATCAATTATCAACATAAATATAGCCCCAGTTATACAAGAACTTGGAATAAGTTTTGTGTTGTCTACTCCTATAAACATTCTACAAATATGAGGAATTAAAAGTCCAATCCACCCTATTATTCCAGTTACAGTTACACATGTTGCAGTTATTAAAGTTACTAAAATTATTATTAAAGTTCTAGTATTAGAAGGATTTAATCCTAAAGAACGAACTTCTTCATCTCCAAGAGATAGAATATTTATTCTCCATCTTAGAAGGTACAAGATAAATATTCCACTTAATATAGGAATTGAAGCTAACTTTATCTCTGAATATGAAATGTTTGAAAAACTTCCCATAAGCCAATAAGTAATAGCTGGAAGCTTATCATAAGGATCAGCTGTATATTTAATTAAAGATATCAAAGATCCAAAAAGAGAGGTCATAACCATACCAGAAAGTACTAAGGAAAGGGTTGAACTTTCTCCTCTAACTTTTGATAAAATATATGTTAAGCCTACACTTAATATTCCAAAAGTCATAGCTAACATAATAACATAATTATTCATTCCAAAAAGCAATATTCCTAAAGCTGCCCCAAAGGCTGCACCAGAACTTACACTTATTACATCAGGACTAACTAAAGGATTTTGAAATACTCCTTGTAGAGCTGTTCCAGCTACCGCTAATCCAGCTCCAATTAAGAGATTCATTATAATTCTAGGAATTCTTAATTGAAAAATTACAGAACTTTCTATAGAATTATTTTCAATTCCTATTATTTTTTCTAAAATAATAGAAAAAAATGTTGTTGGAGAAATATAAAATCTTCCTAAAAATATTCCACCCATTATACAAAAAATTAAAAGTGTAATAAGAAAAAACATTTTTATTTTATATCTGTCTTTGTTCATCTATTTTCTCCTAAATATCAAGAGTTGGATTTAAATTAGTATTTAAAATAGTTTTTAACTGTTCATCAGTTAATTTATAATTGAAGAATTTTTCATAGAAATCTTTTATATCTTTTTTGATATCATATTCTTTAAATATTTCAGGAGCTGTTGTTTTAGCTATCCATTTTATCATTAAAGGAGTTTCAGCACATGGAGCATCCCATCTATAGATTCCTATTGGAGCTTTATATACTTTTTTATTTTTTACAGCTTCAATATTTGACCAATCTTGACCACTAATTTTATTGTTATAGATATCATTGGGCTGAATTTTATCAAAGTTACTTAAAATTATAATATCAGGATTCCATGTCATAACTTGTTCCATTGTTACTTTTGACCAGCTTCCAACCTTGATTTCTTTAGCTGCATTTTCTCCACCAGCCATATCAATCATAATATTATTTACTGAGCTACCTGTAGCTACTGTTAATTGTGAATCTCTTATATAAAGAACTTTTTTTCTTTCAATATTTTTTAATTCAGGTTCTTTAGACATTAAATACTCATTTGTAGATTTGTGATATTTAATAAGTTCATTTGCTTTTTCCTCCTTATCAAAAATTTCTCCTAATAATTTAATGCCATTTTGTACATTTTCTAAAGTACCATATTTGATGGCAACTGCTGGAATATTGATTTTGTTTAATTTTTCTTGTGCCTCTTCTTGATAATCCCAAACTATTACAAGATCTGGTTTTAATATTGCCAATTCTTCGTAGTTCATATTAAAATTATTATCTACAAAAGTAGAGTTAGCTTTTTTCATATTTGGTGCTATATCTTTTAAAATACTAATTTCATAAGCTTTTTTAGCAGATGGGTGCATTCCAATGATTTTAGTATCACTTCCATCTACAGCAAATGATAAAGATGCCCATGGAATTGGAACAACAGCAACTTTTTCAACTTTATCAGCCATTTCAATTTTTTTCCCAGTTAAATCTGTAACTACCTTTCCTTCTGTAACAATATTTCCTAATAAAAATAGTGAACATATAGTAGCACATTTTAAAAATTTTCTCATTTTTCCACTCCTTTTAAATTTATTTTATAAAAAACTTTTAAAGTATTTATAACCCTCTTCTCCACAATAATAATATTCTTGCTCCATATTCAATCTTGTACTATATCCTGAATGAGTCAAAGGAATAAAAATTTTTTCTTTTGGAATCATCTCTTTATATAGTAGATCTCCTATCAATATATCTGGATTATACTCTTCAATTAATTTTAAAAGTTTTTCTTCTTCATCAATTAATTCTATTTTATCTAAACCCTTATATATTTTTCTTAATTTTCCATTTTTTCTTAAAAAAGATACAGGTTTTATATTTGGAATATTAAAATCTTTTTCTAAAGATTCAGCTATATTTCTTGCCATAAAAGGAGAAGAGATAATTAAAACTTTTCTTTGATCTTCTTGCAAAACTTCAGAACATGTTTCTTTTTCTACTTTGAAATTAAAAAATTTACTTAATTGAATTTTTGTTTGTTCCATTCCATGTTTTCCCACTAAATTTATAATTAAATATGGTATATTAAACTCTTTTTTCATAAATTCAGCTAAAGGAATTCCCTCATGACTCAATACAATATTTAAATTAGCATTAATACTATTTTTTATTTTTTCTAGAGATAGTTCATGTGAAAATATAGCTTCAATATTTAATTTTAATTTTGTTATTTCATTAAATAAAGGAGATAAATTTTTTTCTATTTTTCCAAAGGTAAGAGGAGTGTAACCTATAATATTTATAGATCTTTCTCTTTTTTTTATATTTTCTTTTGCTAGAAATTTTTTTCCTAAAGTTAGAAAAGTTGTTGAAATCCCAGAATAGTAATTTTCAAAACTATTACTGTTTAAAACTATAGTTGGTATTTTATATTTTTTTTCTAAAATATTCCCTATATTTTCAATATCCATTCCCGTAAAACTAGGAATAACAGTCCTTATTAGAGATATTATTTCTATTTTTTCAGTTTTTATTACTTCTTCTATCTTTTTTATTAATTCTCCCTCTTCTCCCAAAAAAACTTCCATTTCTCCCATTTTTGTACAATAAACTAAACTATTATCTATCTTTCTTATCTCATCATAAATAACAGGAGTTCTACACCCACCAGGAGAAATAATTATTTTTAAAATTTTAGACGAGTAGAGAGCAGAACATACTCCAGAATAATCAGAAACTATTGGTGGGATAAAATGTTGAACTTTCCCCTTAGAAGTTTCAGATTTTATGTTAAAGTTATTAATTTTCTTATTTTGACTTTTTAAATCCTCTTGTAACTCTACTATTAATTTTTTTAATCTTTCTCTAGGAAAAATTTTTCTTTTAGATATTGGACCTCTTTCTAAAACTTTCACGATTATTCCATATTTATTTACTATTTTCTTAGTTAATAATTGAAAGTTACTTCCCATGAGAAGATCTGTACAAGTTTCATATATAATAATTGAATCTATATCTTTGTATCTCTCTTTTATTATTTCTTCTATTAAAATTTCTAGTTTTTTTATATGTTCTCCTGAAATCATATCTATCTCATCAACAGGAAAAGTATAAAGTAAATTTCTTTTATTATATTTTATAGCCTCATTATATAGAACATTTAAACAACCAGTTGCCCCAACAGAAACAACTATATTTCTTGGAATATTTACTAAATCTTTTAACATTTTATTTATCTCTTTTCCTAGCAAACATCTTGTTAATTCCATCTTATTCACCTTTTTCTTCTAATAATAGGATTTGCTTTGCTAAATATTCTAATTTTTCTTCAGAAAGTGGAGTAGGAATTTTATTGTTTTTTTCTTCTAAAATTCTATCAGCAAGTTTATCAAAATTTATATAAGCTTTTGAATTAGGATAACTTTCACCTAAAGTTTTTCCAGAAAGTTCAGCTTTCATAATATCTCTGTTGTATGGAATCTCTCCAATTATTTCACTTTCAGTCATTTGAGCAAAGAGTTTTAGAATTTCTATTTTTGAATTTTTACTTCTTTGATTGTAAATTATTCCACCAAATTTTATATTTTTATTTGAAGAAAAGTTTTTTATACTTTTCATGATGTTATTAGCTGCATAGATAGACATAAATTCAGAAGAGGTTACTATATAAATAGTATTAGCATAGCTTTCTCTCATAGGAACAGCAAAACCTCCACATACAACATCTCCTAGAACATCGTAAATAACTATATCTCTATGCTCTTCAAAAACTTCTAAATCCTCTAGTTCCTCCATCATTGTGACTATTCCTCTCCCTGCACATCCTTTTCCAGCATCAGGTCCTCCTGCTTCTATACATTCAATTCCATTAAACCCTTTAAAAATAATATCTTCTTTTTCTAATTCACTCTTTAATTTTAATTGGTCAATAACTGTTGGTATCTTTTTACCGATGAGATTTCTAGTCGAATCTCCTTTAGGATCACAACCAATATGTAATACTTTTTTTCCTTTTATAGAAAAAACTGCTGATAAATTTGAAGATATTGTTGACTTTCCTATTCCACCTTTTCCATATATTGCTATCTTTAACATATTTTTCTCCTTATAATAAAAAAACTCTTTGATAATGACTTATCAAAGAGTTAGTTATATAACATTATAAACCTCTATGGTAAGTCTTCTGACTTGGTTTCATTCTACTCTCACGCCTTCCCAGTTTCCCAGTGACATAAATGTGATTTCGTCCACCTTACAGCAGCTTTCGCTGTGTGGGATTTTCACCCATCTTCCTTTATTAAGCTCTAAAGCACCTTTTATATTTATATAATATATTTTAAAAAAAATAAAGTCAATATTTTTTATCAAAAATTCCTTAATTGAAAATTTTTTAGGATATAGATATTAGTTTTCTTTTAGCCATATTTTGATATGATAATTATAAAGTAACATATATATTATCAATAAATTTAAAAGATAATAAAGTTAAATTTACTCCTAAATAAAAAAATATTTTTTATCTTATTTATGTTTGAGATTATCAACTTTTTCTAGTAAATAAAAATCAAATATAAATAGCTATATTTTATATTTTTTAGAGTAATAATATTTTAAGTTTATCTTAGATAAATTAATAAAAAATTTTATAAAATAATATATTTTTATTATTAATTCAAGAGTATAACTTTAGGTTATTGAATAAATAATAAAACGGTATTTTACAAAAATAATAAAATAAAGTATCCTATTATTGAAATATAGTACCAATATATGAAAAAAATGTTTGAAAGGAGCAGGGAAGTATGAAAAAAAATAATAGAGTTAGAAAAAATACCTTCTGTAATAAAAAGTGGAGATAGAATCATAGTTGGTGGATTTGCAGGAAGTGGAAATCCTATGAAAATAATACATGCTATTGCAGATTCAGAAATAACAAATTTGACATTAATAGGAAATGATACAGGGGATTGCTATATTTTAAAAGATCATGTTGGTATTTTAGTTGATAAAAAGAAAATATCAAAGGCTATTGTTTCACATATAGGACGTAATCCTGAAACTTGTAGACAATTCCAAAATAATGAAATAGAAATTGAATTTGTACCTCAAGGAACTTTAGTTGAAAGAATAAGGTGTGCTGGATTTGGATTAGGAGCAGCTATAACTAAAACTGGATTAGGAACAGAAGTGGCAAAAGGTAAACAAACTATAACTATAGATGGAGAAGAATATTTAGTTGAACTTCCTCTTTTCGCTGATGTAGCAGTAGTAAAAGTAAAAAAAGCAGATAAACTTGGAAATATATTGATGTATGGAACAAATAAATCACACTCTGTAATGATGTTAACAGCAGCTAAAACTACAATAGTAGAGGCAGAAGAGATAGTTGAAATTGGAGACTTAGAACCTAATGAAATCACATTACCGGGAATTTTCATAGATTATATTGTTAAAGGAGATGAAAAACATGCTAGATAGTAATAAAATAAAGGAAATTATAGCTAAAAATATAGCTTTAGAATTAAAACCAAATAGCTATATCAATTTAGGAGTAGGGGTTCCAACTTTAGTGGCAAACTACATAACACCAGAGCAAAATATAATCTTACACGCTGAAAATGGTTTAGTAGGAACTGGAAGAGATTTAACAGTGGAAGGACTTAGATGTTATCAGCTCTTCAGGATTTCCAGCTACATATATGAAAGGTGCAGCATTTATGGATAGTTCACTATCGTTTGGAATCATCAGAGGAAAACATCTTGATGCAACAGTTTTAGGAACAATGGAAGTAGATCAAGAGGGGAATATAGCAAACTACATTATTCCTAATAAATTAGTTTCTGGAATGGGAGGAGCAATGGATCTATGTGTTGGAGCAAGAAATGTAATAGTTGCAACAACTCATACAAATAAAGGGAAAGCAAAAATACTAAAAAAATGTACTATTCCATTAACTGCACAAAAAGTTGTGACTAAAATAGTTACAGAGAAAGCAATCTTTGATGTGAAAGATAATCATTTAGAATTAGTAGGATACAATCCACTTTTTACAGTTGAGGATATTTTAAAAGAAGTAGAGGCAGATGTTATAGTTTCAGAAAACTTAAGAGAAATGTCAATATAAGGAGGATAAAAATGATAAAGTTTATAAATGATAATATAGTATTTGTAGGTGCAGCACGTACTCCAGTAGGAGCTTATTTAGGAGATTTAAAAACAGTTAAAGTACAGGAACTAGGAGTTATAGCATTGACTGAAGCAATAAAAAGATCTAAATTAGAAAAAGAAGATATAGATGAAGTAATTTGTGGACATGTTACAGGGTCTCAAACAACTAATAACCTGGGAAAAATTATAGGAATAGATGCTGGATTGCCTGAAAAATCAACAGGGATGACAGTAAATAGAATATGTGGATCAGGAATACAATCGGCTATTTGTGCAACACTTGAACTATTAACAGGAAAGAAAAAAGTAATAGCTGCTGGAGGAGCAGAATCTTTATCAAGAGCTCCATATCAACTTCCTGAAGAAATTAGATTTCAAGGATTAAGAATGGGAGATTCTAGATTAATTGATGCAAATGATGAGGGACACCGTACAGCATCTGGTAAAAATTCAGGAGTAAATCATATGGGAAATACTGCTGAAAATGTAATAAGAATGTTAAATATTCCTAGAGAAGTACAGGATCAATTTGCTTTTGATAGTCAAATGAAAGCTAAAGAGGCCATAGAAAATGGAAGATTTGCTCAAGAGATTGTTCCAGTGGAGATTAAAGAAAAAAAAGGAAAAGTAACAATAGTAAGTGCTGATGGACATCCAAAACCTAATACAACTTTAGAGGCATTAGCTAACTTAAAACCTGTTTTTGAAGTAGATGGATGTGTGACAGCTGGAAATGCATCAGGGCTTAATGATGGAGCAGCATTTGAAATAATGACAACAGAAACTATTGCTAAAGAGAGAGAGCTAGAGATAATGGGAAGAGTTATAGACTATGCTATTACAGGAATTAAACCTAATATTATGGGGTTAGGACCAGTTGCAGCGATTGAAGAAGTATGTAATAATAATAACTTAAACCTATTAGAAGATATAGATATTTTGGAGATAAATGAGGCTTTTGCAGGACAAACATTAGGATGTTTAATGGAATTAGGAATAGATTTAAACTCAGATTTTTACAAAACTAAATTTAATCCACATGGAGGAGCTGTAGCTTTAGGACATCCATTAGGAATGTCTGGAGCACGTATAATAACTTCTATTTTATATGAATTTAAAAATCGTCCAGAAATACGTTATGCTATTGCATCAGCTTGTATAGGTGGAGGCCAAGGAATAGCTCTATTAATAGAAAATGGATATTATAATCATGAAAAATAAAGATAATTTTTATAAAAGATTATTAAATCTATCTATAGGAATAATATTAAATGGTTTTGCAGTAACACTTTTTGTAATGAGCAATTTGGGGACATCTACGGTGTCCTCAATTCCATATATTGTTAGTAAAATAATGGGTATAAATTTGGGAGTTATGCTTATCTCTTTCCAAGTGCTTTTAATTGGGATTTTAATCTTAATTCGTGGGTTTAAGATGACAGATTTATATTCAGTAATTGTTGGAATTTGTTTTGGAACAATAGTAGATGTTTGGACTTATATTTTAAAAAATATTGGTATTGATACACTTTTTCCAATGATCCTTTTAATAACTGGAATTTTATTACTTCCATTAGGAATAACACTTACAATAGAAAGTAATCTTTGTGCTATTCCATTTGATTTATTTGTTAAGGATATAGCTATTTTAACTAAAGTTAAAATAGCTAAAGTAAAAACTATATTTGATATTTCATGCATAATAATTACATTGACACTATCTTTTGTATTTTTAGGAAAGAATTTAGGGATAGGAATAGGAACTATTATATCTACACTTATCACAGGAAAATTAATAGGATTTTATACTCAAATTCTTCATAAAAAGGGATAAATATAATATTATTTGGAGGAGAATATGGAAAAAATTAGGCAAAGATTTTATTACGATAAAGCTACTTTTTTAAAAATTTTCGTATGTTTCTTAATACTAGGAATATTTTGGGTAATTCCACCAATAGAACCTATAACTAAGATTGGAATGAGAGTAATAGGAAGTTTTATTAGTGCAGTTTTATTACTTTCTATTGTTGATACTGTGTGGCCAGTATTTTTTACCTTTTTAACTTTAGTAATGTCTGGAGTAATGGATCTGAATCAGATTTTAGCTGGATCATTAGGAAATTGGATATTTACTTTTGTTGTAACAAGTTTTATTATGACAATAGCTTTAAATGAAGTTGGATTTACATCTCGTTTAACAACTTATTATATGTCTAGAAAATTTGTAAATAATAGTCCTTGGACATTTACATTTGCTTTCTATACAATAGCTATGTTAATAGGAATGTTTATGGATCAAGCAGCAGTTGCAGCATTTTTTATACCTTTTACTATTGCTATATTAAGAAAATTAGGTTATGATAAAAATGATAAATATTCTCATGTATTATTAATGGGAGTTGTGTTTGCAATAAATATTGGAGGAGCAGCAACACCAATTTCTCATTCATTAGCTCTTTTAGGGTTAGGGATATATGAGCAGGCTACAGGACAAGCGGTAAATTTATTAACGTATATGATATATGGTATACCAGTTGCTATAGTTTTGATGATTATAATGTGTTTAGTAATCCGTTTTATAATAAAACCAGATGTTTCAAAATTACAAAACTTAGAGATAGATAAAATTTTAGAAAAAACAGAACCAATGGATTTAAAAGAAAAAGTAACAGCAATTATATTTTTTACAACAGTATTCTTCTGGGTATTTCCTGGATTCTTAATGTTATTCTTAAGTAAAGGACATCCGTTAATTCAAATATTCAGTAAATTTCCACTTACATTCTGGTCTTTACTAGCAGTAGTTTTATTGTCTGTAATTCGTATTAATAATGAGCCTATTATGAATTTAAAAGTTACAATAGAAAATAAATTCTCTTGGGGAATAATATTTTTCATATCTATTGGAGTATTATTAGGAAGTGCAGTTTCTAATCCTAAAGTAGGATTAAGTGAATTTGTAATCTTAAAGTTAAAACCTATTTTAGATACAGCATCTCCTCTAACAGTGGTTTTACTTTTTGCTTTTATAACTATATTATTAACTAACTTTGCATCTAATGTAACTACAATAACAGTAATGACAGGAGTAGCAGTAACAGTTGCAATGGCAAATAGTAATTTAAGTATTGAAGGATTAGTTTTAACTACAACTATGTGTGGATCATTAGCTTATGTGTTACCATCTTCTTTTGCAACAATTGCAATGCTACACTCTGATGAATATTCAAACAGTAAAATGGTTATTAAATATGGAAGTTTAATGGTGCTTATATCAACAGTAGTTACAACTTTTATAGGTTATCAAATAGTTTCGTTATTTGCATAGAATTAAATATTTATTAGATTTTTTCTAAGGAGAATAATTATGAATATACAAAATATCGAATACTTTATTTATATCTGTGAGAATAATTATAATATAACTAAAGCAAGTAAAAATCTTCACATTTCTCAACCAGCATTGAGCAAAATGTTAATTGGACTGGAAGATAGTTTAGAAGCAATTCTTTTTGTAAGAGATAAAGGGAGACTAGTGGGATTAACAGAGGCAGGAAAGATAGTTTTAGAAAGTTATAAAGAGGTTAATCTAATAAACAAACAGATGAGAAAAAAGATTAAAGAGTCTCAGAAAATAAAATTACCAATAGTCAGAATAGGAATATCCCCATATATTATAGATATTATTTTAGGAAAGTATTTAAATGAAATCTATGATAATGAAAAATATAGAATAGAGTTTATAGAGGCGATTGGAGAGGACTTAATTAATAAATTTGAAAATAATATATTTGATATTTTAATATCATTGAATAACTATAATATGAATAAACATAATTATTATTCTGAAAGAATAGTAGCAGATGAGTATATAGCTATAGTAAATAAAGATAATCTTCTTAATAGAAAAGAGAAACTTCATTGGAGTGATTTAAAAAATTATACTATTGCTATTCCTGCTAAAGGAAATCAAATAAATACTCAAATTATGAGAATATTGGATAAGGAAAATATACCAATTTTCAATTTATTAAGTATTCCATCTATAACTCATTTAATAGAGATTGTTCATGAAAAGGATATTATAACAGTTTTACCAAAAATCTTTTATGAAAAATATAAAAATAAAGAAGATATTAAAATAATACATTTTGAAAAACCTAAGTTTTGGGAGGTTGATATAAATATATTACGCGAAAATAGAATTGAAGATTCTGTTATATTTGAAATTTTAGGAAAAATAAAGAAGTTAATTAAAAAAAATTTTTCTCAAGATTTAGTTTAAAATACAGTTAAAAATGGAGTATTATAAAATTAATATCATTTTGTAACATACTATTAATTTAAATTAAAAATGAGGAAAGATTTTTATTTATAATTATATAATATTAAAATTAATTTTAATAAGTTTATAACTCATAACTAATTTTTGTATTGTACTTTTGTACAAAATAGTTATGAGTTTTTATATTTTTTGTATGCTATATTCTACAATTTATTTATATATAAAATAAAAATATTTGAAAAAAATAAAAAAATATGCTTATATTATATATAAAAATGTATTTAAAGAAATCAATTAGTACGTTGTTTTAGAGGAGAATAGAAAATGAAAGAAAGAGATAGAATAATACAGGAATATGTTCCAGGAAAACAGGTAACTTTGGCACATTTAATAGCACATCCAGATAAAGATATTTGTAAAAAAATTGGTTTAAATACTGAAACAACTCAAGCCATTGGAATACTTACAATTACTCCTGGAGAAGCAGCTATAATAGGAGCAGACATAGCTACAAAATCTGGAAATGTAGAAATAGGGTTTTTAGATAGATTTAGTGGGACATTAGTAATAAGTGGAGATGTATCTAGTGTTGAAACATCTTTAAAAAGTGTAATAGAATTTCTAAATTCAACTTTAAAATTTTCAACTTCAGAGATTACAAGGTCGTGATTTTATGAAAATTATGTTAGTTGGTCGAACAGGAGCTGGAAAAACAACATTAACTCAAAAAATCAATGGAGAAAATGTTGTATATCAAAAAACTCAGATGATTTCATATGAAGGAAATATTATTGATACTCCGGGAGAGTATATAGAACGTAAATTTTTTAGTAGATTAACAGTAATAGCTAGTGATGTTGATATAGTAGCATTAGTTCAATCAGCACAAGATGAAGAAACTTTTTTTCCACCTAATTTTTCTACAATGTTTAATGGAAAAAGTGTAATAGGTATAGTAACTAAAAAGGATTTAAACTTTAATTGTATTAAAGCAGAAGAATTTTTAAAATCAGCTGGAGCAGAAGAAATTTATTATACAGGATTAGAAGATGAGAAAGAAATTTTAAAATTGCGAGAAAGGATTGGATAAAAATGACAGCAAGAATTGTAATAGCTGAAGATGAGACATTAACAAGAATGGACATGGTAGAGATGCTTACTGAAAATGGATATGAAGTAGTTGGTGAAGCAGGAGATGGCTTAGAAGCTTTAAGAGAATGTCACGAAAAGAAACCTGATATTGTACTTCTAGATGTAAAAATGCCTTTAATGAATGGCTTACAAGTGGCAAAAGTCCTAAATGAAGAAAAATTTTCAGGCTGTATAATTATGCTGACAGCATATAATATTAAAGAATATATTCAAAAAGCAACAGAAAGTTCAGTGATGGGATATCTTATAAAACCTGTAGATGAGGATATTTTTCTTTCAAGGTTAAAAATGATTTATAATACACATCTTAGAATGAAAAAATTTCAAACTGAAGCAGTAGAAGCAAAATTAAAATTAGAAGAAAGAAAGAAAATAGAGAAAGCAAAAGGAATATTAATGAAAAATAAAAAGATTACAGAAGAGGAAGCATATCAAGAAATTAGAAAAATAAGTATGCAAAAAAGAATAACAATGGTAGAATTGTCTGAGATAATAATATTAACAGGGGATATACTATTATGATAAAGAATTATTGTAAAATGTGTTCTACATTAACAAGTTTAGATATAGAAAAATTAGAAAGGGTAGCAGAAACAGTATCTATACTTAGTAGTATTTTAAATATGGATGTATTTTTAGACTGTCCTACAAAAGATAAAGATAGAGCAGTGGTAGTATATCATGCAAGACCAGAAAAAAATAGTTTGTATTCGAAAAGAATTGATGGAGAGATAGCCCACTCTTCAAAAGAACCAGCAGTTTTTAGAACTTTTATAACTGGACTTCCATCAAAAAATTATAAAGCTATAACTCAAGAAGAGCAACAAGTATTTCAAAATATTATACCTGTTTTTAATTCTATACAAGAAACAATTGGAGTTATAATTGTAGAATATAGAGAAAGTCAAGAACATGAATTTAATTCAGATATGTTTAATTTCACAGCTACCAAACTTATAAAAGATATTGATTTTTCAAGAAGTAGAATACCAGAATTTGTAAAAGATGGAATAGTAGTTTTTAATCAAGATGGAGTAGTAACTTATATAAATAAAACAGCTGAAAAAATATATGCTTCTTTAGGATTTGAAAAATCTATTATAGGAGAAGAATTCCAAAATATTATTTTGACTAAGACAACTATTGTTGAAATTTTGAAGAGAAAACAAGAGGAACCAATAGATATTAGTATTTCAAATATGATTTTAACTATTTCATATTTTGTTACCTCTTTAGAAGAAGATAATTATAATATTGTTATGTTAATTAGAGATATTACTAAAGAAAAAAACAATGAACAAGAGATTTTAGTAAAATCAATGGTAATAAAAGAGATACATCATAGAGTAAAAAATAATCTTCAAACAATAGCTAGTCTTTTAAGAATACAAAAACGTCGTGTTGAGAATGAAGAAACAAAAAAAATATTTGATGAAACAATAAATAGGATATTAAGTATAGCTGTAACACATGAAGTTTTGTCTGAAAATGGGATGGATAGTTTAAGTATAAAAACTATATTGCAGTTATTATATAAAAATTTTTTTAAAAACACTATTGACAAAATGAAAAAAATAGAGTTTAATATGGTAGGTGATGATTTTATAATCAGTTCAGATAAAGCTACATCAGTGGCATTAGTAATAAATGAATTGATTCAAAATGCAGTTCACTATGCTTTTAGTGGCAGAACAGAAGGAAAAATTGATATTATTATTGAAAAGAAAACTTTTTTCTCTAAAATAACTGTTTCTGACAATGGCGTTGGAATGAATGTAGAAAAATATAGAGAAA
>JADYUE010000029.1 GCA_021531615.1 Fusobacterium varium
AAAAAAGACCCAAGCCCATTTTTTTTGAACTTGAGTCTCAAATTTTAATTTATAGCTGAGTAGTTACCTTCAGCTTTTGCTTATTAATTTCTTTCTTCTTTTAAAAGTTCTAAAGTAACTTTAGTAGCAGCTACACAAGTTACTAATGGAGCAATAAAGATTCCTATAAAAGGAATAAGAAATAAAATTGTAAAGATACTTCCTATCCATAGAGAATAGAATCTCTGTTTTTTTAGAAATTTTAGACTCTCTTCAGGGGTAAAATTATATCTTTCAAGAGTATAATCTATAAAAGAAAATCCAGTAAAATATCCTTGAAGTAGAAACATTAATAGCGGAATAGAAAGATTTATAGGAAATAAAAAACTACATAACATAATTATAAACATTCCTATAAGTTGCTTTATAAAACTTTTAATTCCAATCTGTATTCCTCTCCAAATAAATCTCATATTATCATTAAAAGAGAAATCATACTCTTTTCCTGTAAGATAGTTATCAACTTTTTCTGAAACATATCCCATAAACGGAGATAAGATAACCAAAAGAACAGATTTATATATTAGAAAATATATTGATGCTACAACTATCCAAATAGTAATTTTTAATATTATTGAGATAATTGAATGGTATTCAGAGATATTAAAAATATTTTCCAGATAATTTAACAATCCGCCTGAAATAAAATTTGCTCCAATCATCATTAAAATAAAGAGTAAAGCACCTAAAACTCCAGGAATAAAATAATATTTTTTTAAACCAATTATTCTAATTAAACTAAAAGATTCAGAAAATGCTGTTAAAACTAATTTAATACTTTTCATTTTAAACCTCTTTAATCTTCAAGATGAGAAATATCAGAGAAAACCTTAATATTAAATTTTTTATCTTTATATTCTACAATTGATAAACTTGTATTTCTATGGACTTTTGCAGCTCCTAAATCGCTGATATTTTCATCATTTATAATATGAAATAGAGCTTTTAAAGTTACCCCATGAGTAACAACAGCTATTCTATCTCCATCTTTGTGCATAGCTAAAAGTTTATTTAATCCAATTTTTACTCTTTCAATAACCTCATAGTAAGTTTCACCATTATACCCTGTTGGAGCATAATCTTTAGGATTGTTAAAGAAGTTATAAAATTCCTCTGGGTATTTTTTCTCAAACTCCTCACGAGGAACACCTTCCATATTTCCCATTGAGATCTCTTTAAATTCATCAATAAATTTGATCTCCTGTTTTTTATCTCCTAAAATTAACTTACTTGTAGCAATTGTTCTTCCCATAGGAGATGAGTAAAAAGCTGTAAATTCAGTATCTTTTAGTTTTTCACCAAGTTTTCTAGCTTGAGACATACCAAGTTCAGTTAAAGGTGAATCAGAGCTCCCTTGAAATATTTTCAGAGTATTCCATAGAGTTTCTCCATGACGTATAAAGTAAATTTCCATTTATCAGTTCCTTTCTATTTTTAAAATTTATTTGCTTATATTTTTAAATTTTTCACTTTGTAAAAATCTTTTAATATTATTAATTCTAGTTTGATCATTTGGGTGAGTACTTAAAAATTCTGGTGATTGTTTTCCACTACTAGCTTTTGCCATTCTTTGCCAGAATGTTAAAGCATAATTAGGGTTATAACCTGCCATCTTCATAAAAATAAGTCCTAGCTCATCAGCTTCAGTTTCTTGAGTTCTGCTGTAATTAAGCATAATAAGATTTGATGCACTTCCATATAGTTCTTGAGGAACTCCAAAAGCAACACCTAATAGAGCACCTACACCATTTTGAATCATAGATTGACTTTGTTGCTCTCTACTATGTTGGGCTATGGCGTGAGCAATCTCATGTGACATTACTACTGCTAATCCCTGTTCATTTTGAGTATAAGGTAAAATACCAGTATATACAGCAACTTTTCCACCAGGCATACACCAAGCGTTAGGAGTTTTATCTTTTAATAAATTAAATTCCCAAGCATATTTTATATTTGATTTTCTCTCTTCTGGATGAAGTTGGAAGTATCTTTCAACAGCTTTTGCAATATTATTTCCTACTTTTTTAACTTTTTTTGAATCAGCATTGTTTAAAACAACACTTTGATTTAAAACTTGCCTATATTGTGCATAGCTTTGTTGAATAAGTGGAGCTTCATCAACTAATAGAAGTTGTTTTCTCCCTGAGATTGGAGCACTACTACATGAAATAACTAATAATGATATAAATATAATTGACAATAATTTTTTTAACTTCATAGGCTTCCTCCAAGTTTAAATTTTCTTTGTATATTTTCTTACTTTAAAGTATAATAAAGTTATACTAATATTTTACACAATTTAAAGGAGGTTGTAAATTGAAATTTTTAGGAGTAATACCATCTAGATATGCATCTACAAGATTAGAGGGAAAACCTTTAAAAGATATATGTGGACATACTATGGTGGAATGGGTATATAAAAGAGCGTTAAAATCTAAATTAGATGGAGTAGTTGTAGCAACTGATGATGAGAGAATTGTTGATGAAGTAAAATCTTTTGGTGGAAATGTTATTTTAACAAGAAAAGATCATATTAATGGAACAAGTAGAATAGCTGAGGTATGTGAAACTTATACAGATTATGATGTAATTGTAAATATTCAAGGGGATGAACCATTAATAGAGCCAGATATGATCAACTCTATTATAGATTCATTTGTTGAGGACAATACAATCCCTATGAGTACATTAAAGTATAAGCTTACAGATATGGCAGAGATTGAAAATCCAAATGCAGTAAAAGTTGTAACAGATAAAAATGATTTTGCTATCTATTTTTCAAGAAGTGTAATTCCATATCCAAGAAATTTAAATATGGATAATTATTATAAACATGTGGGAATCTATGGATATAAGAGAGATTTTGTAATGGAATATGCTAAAATGGCATCAACACCATTGGAACTTTCTGAATCTTTAGAACAGTTAAGAGTTTTAGAAAATGGATATAAGATTAAAGTTTTAGAAACTCCATATAAGATAATAGGTGTAGATACACAAGAGGAATTAGAAAGAGTAAGAGAGTATATAACTAAAAATGGATTAGTTATTGACTAAGAATGGAGAAAATAAATGTCTAAAAAATTAAAATTTATTTTAGGAGCAGTTCTAGCATTTAGCTTATTTACTGGATGTTCAAACTCAGATAGAAAAACATATAGCATTTTTAAACCTAGTGTACAAAAGCCACAACATGTAAAGGGAAGATATGAGTTAGATTATACTTTCTTTAAGAAAAATAATCTTCCTATTCCAGAGAATTATAAGGGAAATGTTGTTGAATATCTTTTGATTGGAAATGATGTTCATAAGGAACATAGAGATGAGTTCTTTAATGAGTATAATGAAGATGAGGTATTAGCCTTTTTTAAAGATACTAAGATAAAAGGGTATGGAGATAATTCAAGTTATTGGAGATGGAAAATGACATTTACAGAGGATGAGTTTAATAATTCTGTTAAATATAATCTGCCAATAGTTTATAGATCTCGTCCTAGAGATGTGCTTACATTAGTAGGTGGAGAATGGAAAAATCTACCAATAACTTCTAATAGTATAGGAGAGATAAAGGATGTACAAGTTGCTGCTAGAGGGAAATCTGGGGTAATAACTTATCTATTAATAACAACTACTAAGAATAGATATTTAGTTGCTAAAGAGCTAAATATAAGAAAATTGTTGACTGCTGATAAAAATAGCATAAAAACTGGTAGAGTAATTGGACTTTATGGAGCTAGAGGTGGAGAAGATTATAGAGAGAATCCTTTGAGAAAAAATATTTCTCTTCTACCATCAGCTTATCTAGCAATAGAAAAAGCTTGGGGAAAGGTTACTCTATATGGTGGTGGAAATGGACATGGAGTTGGAATGCCACAATGGACAGCTTATGATCTAACTAAAAACTATAACTATGATTATGAAGATGTTTTAGAAAGATACTATCCAAATACTAAGATAAAAAATATGTATAGTATAAAGGGAGTAGAAAAAAATATAAGAGTAGGAATTACAAATAGTGGTGGTGGATTAGATCACACTAGAGTAGTTATGTATAGTGGTGGAAAGTTAAAAATAGAAGGTTCTGGTTTTAAAATTAATGTTCCTATAAATGAGAAAGTTGAAATAGTAAATATTGGAAATAAACTTTCTATAAAAGTTAATGGAAAACAGAGAGTAAAAACTGTAAATCCTGTAAAATTAGTAGGAAATGGTTATTATATAAGAATAGTAGGTCTAAAAAGAGCTCATACTACTACTCCTATGTATAGAGGAATTATGGAGATAAAACCTTCAAGAACTTCAAGTAAGGGAATAAGAGTAATAAATGAGATCTATATAGAAGATTATTTAAAACAAGTTGTTCCTAGTGAGATGCCACAAAGTTTTGGTGTTGAAGCATTAAAGGCTCAAGCAGTAGCAGCAAGAACTTATGCTCTAAGTGATTATCTAAAATTTAGATATAAAAAAGAGGGATTCCATGTAAAGGATACAACAGAAAGTCAAGTTTATAATAATCAAAAAGAGAATGAAGATGCTAATGCAGCAATAAATGCTACTAAAGGAAAGGTAATGATATATAAAGATAAACCTGTTGATGCTAAATATTTTTCTACTTCAGGTGGATTTATGGAAGCAGCAAATTATATATGGTAATAAAAAAGCTGCTACTTATGTAGCAGCTAAATTTTTCTATAAAGTAGCATATTTTTGATTTTGAGGTTTGATTGCATTAGAGTAAACATATAATATACTCTTTCCTTTAATAGTATTAATAATCGTAGCATTAACACTTTCAGGAACAGCAAAACAACCTAAACTTCTTCCAAGTCTTCCAGAAGTTTCAATAAATTTTGGATTGGCATAATCTGCTCCGTGTACAACTATATTTCTTTTTTTAGCATTATCATTTACTCCCTTTTCTAAACCATTTAGTCTTAGAGAATAACCATTTCTTCCGTTGTATGATCCTTCAGTAAGGAAAAGTCCTACTGAACTTTTATTTGAATTAGATTTATTGGAAAAACTTTTAGCATATAGATCACCAGTATTTTTTCCATGAGCTACATAAGATTGTAATAAAATAGCTTTTTTATCTAAATCTAAAACAAACATTCTCTTTACAGTAGATGGAAGAGAAAAATCCACTATTGTTAAAATATTTTTTTCTTTATTTTTAGTCTTATTAAAACCATCAATAGCTTGAGAAAAAGCTTGGTAATTAATAAGTCCATTTAATTTCATCTCATTATATAAATTTTTAGCATAAAATTGGTTATTTTCCTTTGTGAAAACAGTTAAAGAAAGTAAAATTCCTATAAAAAAAATAAGTGTTTTTCTACCAAAATTCATTTCAAAATATTCTCCTTACTAACTAAATCTTTTTACTAATAACTCTGCAATTTTATAGAACATGAAAAGTCCTATTCCACAATATGATACTAAAAGGATAGTAGCTCCAAATCTATTGTCAGTTTCAAGCTCTCTATCATTATCTTCTATCTCTTCATCCATTAATTTATTTAATTTTTCTAATTCTTCCAATTCTAATTTTTCTCTCATAGTTATCATTTTGATTCCTCCATAAATTATAAATTTTTTAGTTATTTAAAATTAAATGAAAGAATCTTTTTAAATCCGTAGGACTCGAGTTTTATATCTGGTTAATATTGAATGATTATTTATATCATAGAGAATATTTTTAATGTTCTCTAATAATGGTATCTTTGTAAATAGATTGTTATTTGAAGTAAAGATAGTAGGTAATAGATCTCTCCAAATAACAATTTCATTGGTGTTGCTATGGTTTATCTCACTAGAGATATAATTTTGAATTGGTTCACTTTCGTGAAGAAGAATTATATTTGTTTGTGTATGTTCATAAGTTAAAGAAGGTTTTGCATGTTTTAAATGGTAAGTTGAAGTAAATAATGCAAAAATAATAGCTATTAAGAAATAAGTAATTTTAAATTTATTATTTACTTTCATGCTTTTTTCCTCCTTTATAATTAATCTATTACTATAATACTATTTTATTAAAAGAATTTCTACTTTTTTTTGTTAAAATATGAAAATTTTTTTGTTCAATATTATAGTTTTTTATCTAAATATTATTATTTATGGTATAATCTAATTAGGATGAAAATTTAATTTTAGAAGGGAGCTGAAAAAATGGACTATAAAGAATTAGAGGAAAGATTAAATTTTATAACTCATTACATAGGAACAGGAATGGCAATAGCAGGTTGTGTAGCTTTGATAGTACATGCAGTTAGAACAGGAAAGATAGATTATATAGTAGGAAGTGGAACTTTTGGTGGAGCATTAATTTTAATGTATAGTATTTCAGGAACTTATCATCTTCTTCCTGAAGGAAGAGCAAAAAATATATTTAAAATTTTAGATCATTCAGCAATATACATTTTGATCTCAGCATCGTATACTCCCTATATCCTAACAGTATTGACAGGAACAGGAAGATGGGTATTATTTGTATTTCAATGGGGATTGACAATTTTAGGAATTCTATTTAAAATTAAATTCGTAGGTAGATTTCAACTTTTGTCAACAATTATATATATTATAATGGGGTGGATAGTAGTTTTTGTATTTAAAGATCTAAAACTAAATCTTAATTCTATTTCATTAAATTTGCTTATTTGTGGTGGAATAGTATATACTATAGGTGCTATTTTTTATTCATTAAAAAACATAAAATTTGCCCATGCAATTTGGCATCTATTTGTAATAGGGGGAAGTGTATTAAACTATCTTTCAATTTATAATATTGTAAGTTTTTAAAGGGGTTAATAATGAATATTTTAATAGTGCAAAGAGATAGAGAGATACAAAAATATCTGAAAAAAGGTTTAAAAGAGTTAGGTTATACAGTGGAAATATGTTCAGATAGAGATGATGCTTACTATCATATTAAAAGTGATAATTATGATTTAGCTATTTTAGATATTGATATAGAGAATGGAAATGGGATAGAGTTATGCTCTGAAATAAGGGAGATCAATAAAAAAATAGGTATAATATTTTTATCTAGTGAAAATGATATAGAAAAAAAGGTTCAAAGTTTGGATAGTGGAGCTGATGACTATTTAACTAAGCCATTTTCTTTTATTGAATTAGCAGGAAGAATTCGAGCGATTCTTAGAAGATCTGAAGGAAATATCAATAAGATAGAGAATAATTTAACAATAAAAAATTTAAAGCTAGATCTTTTAACTAGAGAGGCAAAAAGAGGGAATAGAGATATAGAGTTAACTTATAGAGAGTTTGCCCTTCTTGAGTACTTAATAAGAAATAAAAATCTTGTTTTAAGTAGAACGATGATAAGAGAAAAAATTTGGAATATGAACTACACAGCAAATACAAATATTGTAGATGTGTATATGACTCATCTTAGAAATAAAATTGATAAGGGAGAAGAGGAGAAGATTATCTATACTGTAAGAGGAGTTGGATATATATTAAAAGGATAGGAGAAAAGAGATGAATTTTTATGTAAAAATGTTAATTAAAGTTTTAGAAAAAAGTATGTCAGCACAAGAGAGTGAAGTATTAAAAAAATTAAAAGCAGGTATAGATTTAGATACTAAAGACAGAAAAGAATTGGAAGAACTAATAGATAATCTATAAGTTCTGGGAGGCAAAAATGAGATTATTATATGACAGAAATAAGGCAGCAATAATTTACAAGGATAGGGAGTATTCATATAAGGAGTTATTAACAGGGATAAAATACTATTCAACTTTATTAAATATAAAGAAAGATAGTAAAGTAGTGGTATATGTAGAAAATAGACCAGAGATAATACAATCTTTTTTCTCTATCTGGGAAAAACAAGGGATAGCAATAGTGTTAGATGCTGGATACACTCCAGAACAACTTTTATATGTTTTTAATGATGCAGAGCCAGAGTATATCTATGTAACAAATAAAAACTATAAAAATGCTGTTGCAGCAAAAGAGATGTATGGAAAATCTCTTGAGATAATAAATATAGATAATATAGTAGTACCTAAAGAGTTTCAACCTGACAATTATGAATTAAATGTCGATAATGTAGAGGATACAGCAGTAATTTTATACACTTCAGGAACAACAGGAAATCCTAAAGGAGTTATGTTATCATATAAAAACTTGTTATCCAATGTAAATGCTATAAAAGCTATAAATTTAGTTGATGAAACAGATAGAGTACTAGCTATTCTTCCATATCATCATGTATTCCCATTAAATATTAATTTATTAATGACAATATATTTTGGAACATTGGTAGTTATCTTAGATGAGTTATCATCAGAGGCTCTTCGTCATGCACTTAGAGAGTATAAGATAAGTGTAATAATTGGAGTACCAAGAGTTTGGGAGATGTTACACAAAGCTATTATGAATAAAATTAATAGTAGTTGGATAACTAAAAAGATATTTAAAATTTGTCAATCTATAAATAGTAAAGCTTTAAGTAGACTTGTATTTAAGAAAGTATATAATGAGCTTGGAGGCTCATTAAGAGTTATGGCATCTGGAGGGGCTAAGTTAGATCCAGAGGTTTCAAGAGATTATCTAACTTTAGGCTTGCCAATGATAGAAGGATATGGACTTACAGAAACTTCACCTATTATAGCATTTAATAAACCTACTAATGTAAAAGCTGGAACTGTTGGAGAGATTATCCCAGATGTAGAGGTAAAAATAGCTGAGGATGGAGAGATTCTTGTAAAAGGTGCCAATGTAATGAAGGGGTACTATAATAATCCTACTGCAACTAAAGAGGTTATTGATGAAAATGGATTTTTCCATACTGGAGATTTAGGAAAATTTGATGGGGGTCACCTTGTAATAGTTGGAAGAAAAAAAGAGATGATAGTATTATCAAATGGTAAAAATATAAACCCAGCAGATATTGAAAATGAGATTATGAAGGGAACTGATCTTATAAAAGAGATAGCTGTAATGGAGGATAATAATCACTTGATGGCAGTTGTATATCCTGATTTTGATTTGATTAAACACAGAAATATAACTAATATAAAAGAAAGTTTAAAATGGGAGATAATTGATAAATATAATGTAACAGCTCCTAAATATAGAAAAATTTTAGAAGTAAAAATTGTTAAAAACGAACTTCCTAAAACAAAACTTGGAAAAGTAAGAAGATTTATGTTAAATGATTTCTTAAAAGGGGAAGTTGTAGAAGAGGGAGCAGAGGGAACAGTAGTAAATCAACAATCTAAAAAAGAGATTGAAGTTCCTGAAGAACTAAAAGAAATCTATACAACATTAAAAGAGAATATTGAGAAAAACTATGACGCTCAAGTTACTCCAGATGCTCACTTAGAATTAGATCTAGGATTAGATTCATTAGATATAGTTGAGATATTATCTTTTGTAGAAAATAGTTATGGAGTAAAAATAAAAGAAGAGGAATTTACAAATATAAAAAATGTCTTAACTTTAGCAGAGTTTATTAAAAATCATGGTGGAACATTTAGCAATGTTGAGATAGATTGGAAAAATATTTTAAATGAGAGAATAGATATTGATCTTCCAAAATCGGCTTGGGTAGGAAAATTAATAAGAATTATAACTAAACCAATTTTCTCTCTATATTTTAGTTTGAAAAAAGAGTCACAAGATAAGATTTCAAATAAACCAGCTATTTATATAGGAAACCATCAAAGTTTCCTAGATGCTCTTATGTTTAATCAAGCTATACCAATGAAGATGATGAATGATACTTATTATATAGCAACAGTAGTGCATTTTGATACTCCGCTTAGAAGATATTTAGCAGATAGAGGAAATGTTTTAATAGTAGATATTAATAAAAATCTAAAGGAAACTCTACAAGTATCAGCTGAAGTTTTAAGAGAGGGTAAAAATTTAGTTATATTCCCAGAGGGAGCAAGAACAAGAGATGGAGAGTTACAAGAGTTCAAAAAGACTTTTGCAATTTTATCTAAAGAATTAAATGTGCCAGTAGTACCATTTGGAATAAAAGGGGCATATAAGGCTATGCCATATGGAAGTAAATTCCCAAGTATGTATCCTATTAAGATAAAATTCTTTGATAAAATTTGTCCTGAAAATCTAACAATTGAAGAGATTGTAGAGAAGAGTAAGGAAGAGATTGAAAGTTGGTTAACTAAGTAATCTTATAAAAGTGTGAAAGAATATGGAAAAGAAAATAAAAGAGATACTATCTAAATGTAGTGGAATATTTAGTGTGGTAATAAAAGATTCTTTTGGAAATAGAATATCAATAAATGAAGATAAAGTTTTTTTATCAGCAAGTATAATAAAATTGTATATATTAAGTTGTATACCGAAATCAGATTATAATAAAGCAATTAAATTAGAAGATAGAGATAAAGTAGAAGGAAATGGCTTGTTAAAATCTTTGAATAGTGGCTTAGAATTTACAGTAAAAGATCTAGCATATTTTATGATATGTTTAAGTGATAATACAGCTACTAATATTTTAATAGACTATCTAGGAATGGAGAATATCAATAGATTTATAAAAGAAAATGGTTATTGTGATACTGTTTTAGGTAGAAAGATGCTGGATATAGAAGCCGTAAAAATGGGAAAAGATAATTTTACCTCTCCTAAAGATAGTGAAAAAGTATTAGATATTTTATGCAATGATAAGGATTGTTTAGATATGTTAAAAAATCAAGCCTGTAATAATAAGTTGCATCTATATATTCCAGAAGAAGAGATACTAGCACATAAAACAGGAGAGTTACCATCTGTTGAGCACGATGTTGGAAGGTTATATTTAAAAAATGGCTGGGTTGATATATTGGTTTTTACTCAAGATTTAAAAAAGAATATAGATGGAATACTTATAAATAATGAGATAGGAAAAATTGTTTATGAGTATTATAAAAATAGAGGCTATTAATAGCCTCTATTTTTCATTATCTATCAAATTACTTATTTAAAAAATCAAGAGCATATTGAGCATAAAATGCTACACCATATTTGAATGCATCTTCATCAACATTGAATTTACCATGGTGGTGAGGATAGATAATTCCTTTAGCTTCATTTCTAGCACCAAGTCTAGTCATAACTCCAGGAACAATAGAAGAGAACTCAGAAAAATCTTCTCCACCAGTACTAGGTGGAAGATTAAGTACATTTTCTTTTTCTACAAGTTTACTAGCAGTTTCTTGAGCTATCTTAGCACACTCATCATCGTTGATAGTAGGTTTAACACAAGACTCATACTCTACTTCAGCAGTAGCTCTATATGTTTCAGCAGTAAATTTAGCTATTCTTTCAATAGCAGCAGATACTACATCTTTGTATTCAGGTTTAAAATATCTAACAGTTCCTTCTAATACGGCAGTAGGAGCGATAACATTAAATCTAGTACCAGATTTAATAGAACCAGTAGTTACAACCACAGGATCAAAAGGATTTAGCTCTCTACTAACAATAGATTGTAGATTCATAACAGTAGCAGCTCCAACAACAACAGCATCAACACATTGTTCAGGTCTAGCTCCATGTCCACCTTTTCCTGTAATAATTATTTTAAAAGAATCAGCAGATGCCATTCTAGGACCAGCATCAGCATTGATAGTTCCAGTAGGCATATCAGAAGAGATATGAATACCCATTACTCCATCTACACCATCTAAAACTCCTTCTGCAACCATTGCTGCTGCTCCTCTTCCTACCTCTTCTCCTGGTTGAAAGAAAAATTTAACAGTTCCTTTAATCTCATCTTTCATTTGGTTTAAAACTTTAACAGCACCTAAAAGCATAGCTCCATGAGTATCATGTCCACAAGCATGCATAAGTCCATGAACTTTAGAAGCATATTCAACATCAGTTTCCTCTACAACTGCTAAAGCATCAATATCTCCTCTAAGAGCCACAGTTTTACCAGGTGTATTTCCGTGGATAGTAGCTACAACTCCAGTTCCAGCTACACTTTTATATTCAACCCCCATTTTATCTAACTCTTCTTTTATCCTTGTAGAAGTATTAAACTCCTTCATACTAGGTTCAGGATTCATGTGAAACTCTCTTCTCATTTTAACAACATACTCTTGTACTTCTTTTGCTAAATCTAATGTTCTCATAAAATTCCTCCTTTAAAAAGTTAATTATTTTTCAGAAAAAAATAGTTCATTTACTTTTTCAGAATTAGGCTTTCCAAAATATGATCCTATTGTAAACAGTAAAACAGAGAATACAATAGTTGGTACAATTTGGTGCATATTCATAATTTTAATATTCATAATAACTGTGTATAGATAGAAAACTACACTAAATATCATTGAAACAGCAGCTCCAGTGGCATTTGCTCTTTTCCAGTATAAACCAAAAAGTATAGGACAGAAGAAAGCTGCCTCTTGTCCAGCAAGTGCAAAAAGATTTATCCATACTAATAGTTTAGGTGGATTTAAAGCTAGTACAAATACAATTATTCCTAATAGAAGAGAAGTTGCAAAAGATAGCTTTTTAATCTTACTTTCACTAGGATTTTTATCAATATAGTTGATATACAGATCTTTTACAATAGCAGCAGATGACATAATTAAAAGAGAGTCAACTGATGACATAATAGCTGCTAAAGGTCCAGCAATAAATACTCCAGCAAGAATAGGGTGCATATTTTTTATAGCAAGAATAGGAATAATTTTATCTCCTACTTCTACTCCAGGTTCAACAGCAGCTCCCATAACTCCCACTAAGTGCATTCCAAGCATAAGAATTCCAACAATAGAAGTTCCAATAATCATAGCTCTGTGCATAGCTTTACTATCTTTAAATCCCATACATCTTACTTCAGTAACTGGAAGTCCTAAAACTCCCACTCCAACAAGCATCCAGAAAGATAGGATAAATGGCTTAGAAACTGCTCCATTACTATCTGGTGTTAAAAGATTTGGATTTGTTTTTAAGATAGATTGCATAATATTTTCCATACCATTTCCCTTTTCTAAAATGATAAAGAAAAGAAGTCCAGTAGCTAGCAACATAACAATACCTTGGATAGCATCTGTTATAGTAACAGCTCTAAATCCTCCAAAGGTAGTATAAATAATTACTACTGCTGTAAATAGAATAAGTCCAAAATTGTATGAAAGTCCTGTTACACTTTCAAACAATCTAGCTCCTCCAACAAATTGAGCAACAATAGTTCCTATAAAGAAGATCAGCATCATTAAAGAGGCAAGAACTATAACTAAGTTACTTTCATATCTAGCTCTTAAATAGTCAGTTATAGTAACACCATTTATCTTTCTAGATATAATAGCAAGTTTTTTACCAAGTATTCCAAGAGTAAAGAAAGCAGTTGGAACTTGAATACAAGCTAGAAATACCCAACTTAACCCTAAGTTATACGCTACTCCAGGTCCACCAATAAAAGAGCTTGCCCCTACATATGAGCTGATTAGAGTCATTGCTAAAACTAATCCTCCCATGCTTCTACTACCAATAAAGTACTCTTCCATAAATTTACCAGCTTTATGTTTATGTTTACCAGTTTGCCAAGCTACAATTAAAATAGCTAGAATATATATAAAAATTGGAATTATTAACATTTTTCTTTCTCCTTTTCATCTAAATCAATCTCTTTAAAAAAGAACTTGATAGCTACCCAAACTAAGATATTTATAAAGATAAGTCCAACTACACATGAAAAAAAGAACCATCTAGGTAAACCAAAAATATAGACATACTCACTAGGATCTTTTCCCTCATCAATATACCCCCAGAAATACCACCATATAAAATAGATTAAGTAAAGTATAATTGTAATTATAGCTTCTTTGTTAATCTGTTTTTTTACATCCATTTTAGCTAATTACCCTCCTTTAAAATAGTGTTTAGTACCATATAATAGCTCAAAACACAAAAAAAAGCAACCTAAATAGTTGTTGAGTATAGTTTAATTTTAGTGTATAATAAATTTTTGAAAGAAATAAAATAGAATTAGTGAGGAATGAGATGAAAAAATATTTAAAACTTTTTACAGGAATGTTTTTATGTGCTTTAGGGTGTGTAATGATAATTAAGGCTGATTTTGGATCTGCACCTTGGGATGTTTTACATCAAGGAATATCAAAAACAATAGGAGTTACAATAGGGCAAGCAAGTATTACATTGGGAATATTTATAGTATTGCTAGATATATTTTTAGGGCAACCAATAGGGATAGGAACTGTGTTAAACTTTTTAAGCATAGGAATTTTTATGGATTTGATATTTTATTTTAATCTCATACCAGAAAGTTCTTCAATTATTTATAGGATATTTTTATTAGTTATAGGGATATTTTTCTATGCTTATGGAACTTTTTTGTATATGGTACAAGGAATGGGATGTGGTCCAAGAGATGGATTTATGCAAATTTTAACTAAGAGAACAAGATTCTCTGTTGGAGTGATAAAGAATGGAATAGAGATAATGGCATTTTCATTGGGATGGCTTTTAGGTGGAAATTTAGGGATAGGAACAATAGCAACAGCACTTGGATTGGGAACTTCTCTAGCTTTTATTCTAAAGTTTTATGATGTAGATTTGAAAGAGTTAAAACATAAAACAATAAAAGAGGAAATAGTTTCTTTTAAAAAGAAAATAAAATTATAACTTATCTATCTAAACTCAGTTATCTAGCATATTGCTAAGTTTTGACAAAGTACCTTTGTTATTTGCGATTATTAGTCAAGTTAAGTTATCCCTTTTTATTTTAAATATCAGCTAAATTCCATGTCAAAGAATAAAGAGAGAGTAATACTCATCTGACTAAAATTCCGAAACTCGACTTCGTCTCAAACACGTCGGAATTTTTAGCATCAGATTTCGTAACTCTCTCTAATATTCTTCTCCAAATTCCATTTTAGCTGATATTTGGGAAAGAAAAAATATATTATAGTTTATAATATTTAAACTGTAACATCTTTTATCCATTTAAGAGATCTATATCTAATTAAAGATGCAACTAATTTTATAAACTCTGAAAAATCAGCCATAGCAACTAACAAGAAAACAGGTACTTTATAGTAAGCACCAATAAACGCCACAGGAACAGCATAAAACCAAAGTGGGAAAATATCTAAGCAGAAAGCAACTTTTGTATCTCCACCAGCTCTAAAAAGTCCAATAAGTAGAGTCCAGTTAATCATCTTTAAAAATACAAATATTCCAGCAGCTCTCATAGTTTTTATAGCCATTATATGAGCCTCACTTGGTAGATGGTATAGAGAAACAATAGTTCCAGTTAATGCTTGAACTAAGATTAAACTAAATATTCCCATAGCAAAAGCAATTTGTAGTATCTTTTTAGAATAGATAATAACCTTATTTTTATCCCCTTTTCCAATAGTATGTCCAATAATTACAGAGGCAGAGTTTGAAATTCCCATAAAAATAATAGATGATATAGCAGTAATAATATCAGCTATCTGTACACAAGCAGCTTGAGTAGTTCCAAGTTTTGAATATGCAACAGATAGAGAAACTGTTCCAAGTATCCAAAGCATTTCTGTAAGAAAAACTGGAGATGATATTCTAATAATTTCTTTAATCAGATCTTTAGGCAGATTTAAATAAGACTCTATTTTTCCCTTTAAGTTAAAATCCTTTTTATACACTATTAACCAAATTGTAGTCAATTCACAAATTCTAGCAATAACAGTTGCAATAGCAGCCCCTTGCTCTTTTAAACAAGGAAAACCAAAGTTTCCATATATTAAGCAGTAGTTGAAAAATGTATTGATAGCCACTCCAACAGAGGCAGAAGTCATAGGAAACTTAGTAAGCCCCATAGCTCTAAGACAAAATCCAGTACTAAAAGATAGGGCATAGAAACTATATGAGAATAGAGCTTTAGTTATATATGATACCCCTATTTTTAAAACCTCTGGATCTTTGGTGAAAATTCCAATAATTCTTTCAGCATTAAAAAATGTAATGATTGAGAAAATTACAGCTAAAGTAAATCCAGAAATAACCATTTTTCCTAGAATACGTCTAATCATATCAAAATTTCTTTTACCATAATATTGAGCAACAAAAACCCCCATACCACTACAAAGCCCAAATAGAAAAAGATCAAGTATTCTATACACACTATTGGCAAAACCAACAGCAGCAATATAATCTGTTCCTAATCTTCCTATCATTAAATTATCTATAAAGTTTAATGAAGATGATATAAGTTGTTGAACCATTAAAGGTACACCTATTGTAAGAAAACTTCTGTAAAATTCAGATAGATCTATTTTTTTCTTTTCCATAAAATTCCCCCAAATAAAGATTAGTTTCTAAAATATTCTATCAATAAAATTTAGAAAAGACAAGACGAGGAATTAAAATAAAAAAACTATTGACATAGTTGAAAAAATATCATAATATATATTTGTAAAAAATAGCACTCATCTAACAAGAGTGCTAATAAATTGTTGGAGGGATATAGATGAACATTAAGCCAATAGGAGAAAGAGTTTTGATAAAACTTGTAAAAATGGAAGAGAAAACAGCAAGTGGAATTATTCTTCCAGGAGCAGGAGATAAAGAAAAACCTAATTTTGGAGAGATTATAGCTCTAGGAAAAGGTGAAAAATTAGAGGGATTAAATGTAGGGGATAAAGTAGTTTATGCAAAATTTGCAGGAACTGAGATAAAAGATGGAGATGAAAAATATCTTATTCTAAATATAGATGATGTTTTGGCAGTAGTTGAAAAATAGGAGGAGACTAAGATGGCAAAAATATTAAAATTTGATGAAGAAGCAAGAAAAAAACTTGAAATAGGTGTAAATACATTAGCAGATGCAGTAAAAGTAACATTAGGACCAAGAGGAAGAAATGTAGTTCTTGAAAAAAGTTATGGTTCACCTCTTATTACAAATGATGGAGTTTCTATTGCTAAAGAGATAGAGCTTGATGATCCATTTGAAAATATGGGAGCTCAACTTGTTAAAGAGGTAGCAACTAAATCAAATGATGTTGCAGGAGATGGAACAACAACAGCCACTATTTTAGCTCAAGCAATAGTAAAAGAGGGGCTTAAAATGGTAAGTGCAGGAGCTAATCCAATGTTCCTAAAAAAAGGTATAGAAAAAGCAACTAAAGAGGTTATAAAACACTTAAAAGATAGAGCTAAAAAGATTCAATCTAATGATGAGATAGCTCAAGTTGCTTCTGTATCAGCAGGAGATGAAGAGATTGGTAAATTAATAGCTCAGGCTATGGAAAAAGTTGGAGAAACAGGGGTAATAACTGTTGAAGAAGCAAAATCTCTTGAAACTACATTGGAAGTTGTAGAGGGAATGCAATTTGACAAAGGTTATGTATCTCCATATATGGTGACAGATACTGAAAGAATGTATGCTGAATTAGATAATCCATATATCTTAATAACTGATAAAAAAATCTCAAATATGAAAGATATTTTACCAATATTAGAAGAAACTGTTCAAGCTGGTAGACCAGTATTGATCATAGCTGATGAGCTTGAAGGAGAAGCTTTAACTACATTGGTAATCAATAAATTGAGAGGAACATTAAATGTAGTTGCTGTTAAAGCTCCAGCATTTGGAGATAGAAGAAAAGCTATGTTAGAGGATATTGCAATTCTAACTGGTGGAGAAGTTATCTCTGATGAAAAAGGAATGAAACTTGAAGAAACTTCAATTATGCAACTAGGTAGAGCTAAAAAAGTAAAAGTAACTAAAGATACAACTGTAATTGTTGATGGAATGGGAGCTTCTGAAGATATAAAATCAAGAACAGCTTCTATTAAAAATCAAATAGAACTTACAACTTCAGATTATGATAGAGAAAAATTACAAGAAAGACTTGCAAAACTATCTGGAGGAGTAGCAGTAATTAAAGTTGGAGCAGCTACTGAAACTGAAATGAAAGATAAAAAACTTAGAATAGAAGATGCTTTAAATGCTACAAGAGCAGCAGTTGAAGAGGGAATAGTACCTGGTGGAGGAACTGTTCTACTTGAGATTGTAAAAGAGATGGAAGATTACAAGCTTGAAGGAGAAGAGGGAATAGGAGTTGAGATTGTTAAAAAAGCTCTTATGGCACCACTTAGACAGATAGCTGAAAATGCTGGAGTAGATGGAGCAGTAGTTGTAGAGAAAGTAAGAAATATGGAAAAAGGATATGGATTTAATGCTGCAACAGAAAAATATGTAAATATGATGGCAGAGGGAATAATTGACCCAGCTAAAGTAACTAGATCAGCTATTCAAAATGCTGCATCAGTATCAGCATTAATTCTTACTACTGAAGTATTAGTAGCAACTAAGAAAGAACCTAAGGCACCAGAAATAGGAAACCCTGGAATGATGCCAGGAATGATGTAAAAATTTGTTAAAAATAAAAATTAATATAAAATGATCAACGGATAACTAAAAACTAAAACTATTTTGTATGAGAAACTGGTTTCTATATGAAGCCAGTTTTTTCTTTTAAACTATAATATAAAAATACTACAGCTATATAATTACTTATACAACTGTAGTACAATTTTGAGGAGTTTCCATCTAGAGTAACTCTAGATGGAAAAGCTTTATTTAACTAAATTTATAAAGAATGTGATAATAGCAGCATTAAAGAAATCTATAAACAATCCACCAACAATAGGAATTACAAAGAATGCCTTAGGAGATGGAAGATATTTTTCTGTAAGAGCTTCCATATTTGCAAGAGCTTTAGGAGTAGTTCCAAAACCACATCCACAGTGTCCACCAGTCATAACAGCAGCATCATAATCTCTTCCAGTAAGATTAAATGTAACAAAGTAAGCAAATACTCCCATAAGGATAGTTTGTCCAAGTAACATTAATATCAATGGTAGAGCTAACTCTTTTAATTCCCATAATCTAAAGCTCATAAGAGTCATAGAAAGGAACATTGCTAGAGTAAAGCTTCCAATTATAGATATGATATCAAGATCTATTTCAAATTTTCCAGTATAATCAGAAAGATTTCTCATAATAGAAGCAGCAAACATAGCTCCTATATATGGAGGAAGAACCATTCCTAAACTGCTTAAAAAGTTAGAAATTAAACTTCCTATTCCCATAGCAATAACAACTTGAAATCCAGAAGGAAGAATTCTTTTAGCATTTAACATTTCAACCTTTGCTCCAGTAGATTCAAATAAGTCATTTTCATTTTTCTTGTTTAATAAGTTATATTTATTAATAAGTCTTTTACAGATAGGTCCAGCTATAATACTACCAGCAATAAGAGCATATGTAGCAGTAGCCATGGCAACCATTGTAGCTCCCTCAGCTTGTCCAGCACCAACAGCTTCTATGATTGGTCCAAAAGCTCCAGCAGTTCCAGGTCCACCAGTTGTTGCAAGAGAACCAGTAGCAAGTCCTATTAATAAGTTAATATGTAAGAATTTAGCCATAGCAACACCAAATACATTTTGTAAAATAGCTAGTGCAACAGCAGCAATTAGAAACATAAGAACAGGTAATCCAGCTTTTTTTAATAATTTAATACTTGCTGAAAAACCGACAGTAGTAAAGAAAGCAATCATAAATACATCTCTCAAATTATCCTCAAAAACAAAAGAGAGTATTCCAGTTTCATGCCCTATAAGAGTTAAAATTGAAAATAGAGTTCCACCAGTAACAGCATCTGGTATACAGTTTTCTTTTAAAAATTTAAAAGTATTATTTATAGTCTTCCCTAAATAAAGAACTATAACTGCCAATGCCATTGTTTGGATAGTTGTAAGATTTAATACCATAATTTAAGTCCTCCTTTAAAAATAAACGTATTAATTTCAATTTTTATATATTAATTATATTGATAATATATATTTATAGTTGTGCAAGAATAAATATATCACATTTTATATATATAATTCAAATATATAAAATATATTTTTATAAATTTTTATATAATTGTATATAAATGATGTAAAATAATAAAACAAAGATACTTTGTTATAAAACGAAAGAGCCAAAGATGACATATAAAAGAAAAAAATAAAAATCCTTTTTAAAAGTAACTTAATGAGGTATAATAGTAGATATCAGAGTAAAAGAAAAATATAAAGTATTGGAGGGACAGGTTATGGAAAAAGAGTTTGTAAAAAATTACAACATGTGGGTAGAGTCTGAATATATTGATAAAGAAGATAGAGAAGAGCTATTGAGTATCAAAGATGACGAAAAAGAAGTTGAAAACAGATTCTATACAGATTTAAGCTTTGGAACAGCAGGAATGAGAGGAGTTAGAGGGGTAGGAAGAAACAGAATAAATAAATACAATATTAGAAAAGCTACTCAAGGACTTGCAAACTATATTCTAAAAACTACAGGAGAAGAGGGAAAGAAAAGAGGAGTAGCTATTGCATATGATTGTAGAATAGGTTCAACAGAGTATGCTTTAAATACAGCTCTTGTATTAGCAGGAAATGGAATAAAAGCTTATCTATTTGATTCTCTAAGATCAACACCAGAACTTTCTTTTGCTACAAGAGAATTAAAAGCAATAGCTGGAGTAATGGTAACAGCTTCACATAACCCACAAGAGTACAATGGATATAAAGTATATTGGGAAGATGGGGCACAAATAGTTGAACCTCAAGCTAGTGGAATAGTTGGAGAAGTAAATAACGTAGATATATTTAAAGATATAAAAATGGTATCTGAAGATGAAGCTAGAGCAAAAGGATTATTAGAAACAATTTCTAAACATGTTGATGATAGATTTGTTGAAGAGGTAGAAAAACAAGCTATAAACAGAGATATCCCAGGAAAAAAAGATTTTAAAATTGTTTACTCACCACTTCATGGAACTGGAAGAGTGGCAGTACAAAGAGTTTTAAAAGAGATGGGATTTGAATCTGTTTACACAGTAGCAGAACAAGAGATGCCAGATGGAATGTTCCCTACTTGTCCATATGCAAACCCAGAAGATAAATCAGTATTTAAATTAAGTACAGAACTTGCAGATAAAATTGGAGCTAAAATCTGTTTAGCAAATGATCCAGATGCTGATAGAACTGGTATGGCTATAAGAGATGAAGAAGGAAAATGGGTATTCCCTAATGGAAACCAAATTGGAGTTCTTTTAATGAACTATCTATTAGAAATGAATAAAAATATTCCTTCAAATGGAGCAGTAATTTCTACAATAGTTTCAACTCCTATGTTAGATGTAATAGCTAAAGATAAAGATGTAAAAGTATTTAGAACTCTTACTGGATTCAAATATATTGGAGAAAAAATTAGACAATTTGAAACTAAAGAACTAGATGGAACATACCTATTTGGATTTGAAGAATCAATAGGATATCTTGTAGGAACTCATGTAAGAGATAAAGATGCAGTAGTTGCAACTCTTATGATAGCTGAAATGGCAGCTTATTATGATAGCATTGGTACATCAGTATATAAAGAATTAAATAAATTATATGATAAATATGGATGGTTTGTAGAAGAAACTGTTTCTATCACAAAACAAGGAAAATCTGGAATTGAAGAGATTGGAAAAATAATGGAAAATCTTAGAAATAAAGAGCATGCTGAAATTTGTGGAAGAAAAGTTGCTACATATAAAGATTTCAAATTACAAGTTGAAAAAGATATGGCAACTGGAGAAACTAAAGAGATCGTTCTACCAAAATCATATGTTATCCAATTTATACTTGAAGATGGAACTTATGTAACAGCTAGACCATCTGGAACAGAACCAAAAATTAAATACTATATCTGTGTTGTAGATAGCACTAAAGAAAAATCATTAGCTAAGCTTGAAGAGATTAAAAATGGATTCCAAGCTTATGTAGATTCATTATAATTAAAAAGATAGGAGAGAGGAAAATTATGGTAGATGGAATATATATACATATTCCCTTCTGTTTAAACAAATGTAATTACTGTGATTTTCTCTCTTTTAAATCTAATGGAGAGGAAAGAAAAAAATATGTAGATTATCTATTAAAGGAGTTGGATCTATATCCAAACTATAGATATAATACAGTTTATTTCGGGGGGGGAACCCCCTCTCTTTTAGATTTAGAAGATGTAGAGAGAATATTAAAAAGATTAGATATAGCAGAAAATGCTGAAGTAACAATGGAAGTAAATCCTAAAACAGTGGATTTTGATAAACTATGCAAATTAAGAAAAATCGGAATAAATAGATTAAGTATAGGGATACAATCTTTTGATGAGAAATATTTGAAAATTTTAGGAAGAATGCATACAAGTGAAGAGGGAGTAGAAACCTTTGAAAATGCAAGAAAAGCAGGATTTGATAATATAAGTTTAGATCTTATGTTTTCATTACCTGGACAAAATGTAGAGGAAGTATTAAAAGATTTGAATAAACTTTTAGATATGAAACCTGAACATTTTTCAATATACTCTCTTATTTGGGAAGAGGGAACAGTTTTCTTTGAAAAGTTAAAAAAGGGAATTTTAAGAGAAACTGAAAATGAGATAGAAGCAGAGATGTTTGAAAAAATAATAGATACAGCAGAGAAAAGGGGATATCTTCACTATGAGATATCTAATTTTTGTTTGGAGGGAAAAGAGGCTGTACACAATACAAAATACTGGGAAAATAAGGAGTATCTAGGAATAGGATTAGGAGCTTCTGGATACCTTGATAATATACGATATAAAAATCAGATGAAATTTTTAGAATATTATGGTAGTATAGATAGTAAGTTAAGACCTATATTGGAAAGAGAAACATTAACCTTAGAAGATATTGAGGAGTATAAATATATTGTAGGATTTAGACTTTTGAAAAAAGGGGTAAAAGCTACTGGAAAATATCTTGATATCTGTCTTTCATTGGAAAAAAGAGGGTATTTAAAAAGAGAAGATGAGAGGTTTATTCTAACACGTAAGGGGTTAATGGTAGCTAATGATGTATTAGATGAATTTGTGTGAGGAGAAGAAATGAGTAGGATAGAAAAAAATATAGAGGAGATTAGAAAAGATATAGAAGAGCACTCCCCAAATCCAGAAAAAGTAAGATTTATTGGTGTTACTAAATATGTAGGAATAGACGAGATGCTAGAAGTAGCAAAGTGTGGAGTAAAAGTTTTTGGAGAAAACAAAGCTCAAGTTATAAAGGAAAAAGAGGAAAAATTCAGAGAATTGGGAATAGATGATGTAGAGTGGCATTTTATTGGTAATCTACAAAAAAATAAGGTAAAATATATAGCTGAATATGTGAGTTTAATTCACTCTGTAAATAAATTATCTCTAGCTCAAGAGATAGATAAGAGGGCAGAGCAAAATAATAGAATAATAGATGTATTATTAGAGATAAATATTGCAGGAGAAGAGAGCAAAGAGGGATATGATCTAGAGGAACTATATAGAGAGTTACCTGAGATAATGAAACTAAAAAATATAAATATAAAGGGATTAATGACTATGGCACCTTTTACAGATGATGAGGTTCTAGTAAGAGGGGTATTTAAAAGATTGAGAGAGATAAAAGATAAATTAAATAGTGAGTATTTTGATGATAAATTAACAGAGTTGTCAATGGGAATGACAAATGACTATAAAATAGCCTTAGAAGAGGGAGCTACATTAATAAGAATAGGAAGAAAAATATTTCAATAGGAGGTAAAAATGAAAAAGAAGAATGGTGGAATAAAAGTAATTCAAGATTTAAAAGAGCTTTTAGGAATAGACAATCCTGAAGCTACTGGAATAGATGAAATTGATGAATTAGATGGTATAGAGGATACTGGAATAATTGAAGTAAATGCTGGAAAAGAAAATGAAGTGCCAGTTCAAAAAGAGATACCAACACCAACTAGAGATAAAGGAAATACTGGATCTAGTTTAGAATCAGAGCTTAATGGTGCTGGAAACTATCAAACTATATTTGTAGATCCTAAAACTTTTGCTGACTGCAAGAAGATAGCTACATATATAAAAAATGATAAGATGGTTACATTGAATCTTGAATATTTAGATCTTCCTACTGCTCAAAGACTTATGGACTTTTTAGCAGGAGCAATGTGCATAAAGGGAGCTAGTTTTATTGAGATTAGTAAAAAAGTATATACTGCTGTTCCTAAGAGCATGAAAGTATACTATGAAGGTAAAAAAGATAGTAGAGGAAGAACAATTTTAGATTTTGGAAGAGAGGATAAATAGTGGAAAAAAAAATAAAAGCATTGGCACTTTTTTCAGGAGGATTGGATAGTGCTTTAGCTGTTAAAGTAGTAAAAGATCAAGGAGTAGAGGTTATAGGTTTAAACTTTGTTTCTCACTTCTTTGGTGGAAAAAATGAAAAAGCTGAAAGTATGGCAAAACAACTTGGAATACAACTGGAGTATATAGATTTTAAGAAGAGACATACAGATATGATGCAAAATCCTGTATATGGAAGAGGAAAAAATATGAACCCATGTATAGATTGTCACTCATTAATGTTTAAAATAGCAGGAGAACTTCTTGAAAAATATGATGCTCAATTTGTAATTTCAGGAGAGGTTTTAGGACAAAGACCTATGTCACAAAACTCAGCAGCATTGGAAAAAGTGAAAGCTTTATCAGGAATGGATGATCTTATATTAAGACCTCTATCAGCAAAATTACTGCCACCAAGTAAAGCAGAACTTGAAGGATGGGTAGATAGAGAGCAACTTCTTGACATTCAAGGAAGAAGTAGAGCTAGACAGATGGAACTTACAGAAAAGTATGGACTTGTAGAATATCCAACTCCAGGTGGAGGTTGCCTATTGACAGATCCAGCATATTCTGATAGACTAGAAATAATTGAAAAAGATGGTCTTATGGATGAGGAACACTCATATCTTTTCCATCTTATAAAGAAAACAAGATTTTATAGACTAGGTGAAAAGAAATATCTATTTGTAGGTAGAGATGAAGAGGGAAATAGTAGAATAGAAGAATATA
The DNA here is from genome assembly GCA_021531615.1 of Fusobacterium varium. Taxonomy (NCBI): domain Bacteria; kingdom Fusobacteriati; phylum Fusobacteriota; class Fusobacteriia; order Fusobacteriales; family Fusobacteriaceae; genus Fusobacterium; species Fusobacterium varium. The sequence continues at coordinate 24,966 of JADYUE010000029.1, forward strand.
AGGAAAAGGGAACTCTTCATGTAGCAGGATATAAAGTAGGAGGACCTCGTATTTTAGGATATGGTAACTTTACAGATGAGGATAAAAAGTTTGTAGCAGAACTGTTCTCAAGATATTCTAAAGTTAAAGGTAAAAGTGAGATTGAGGTTAGAGTAAATAACCAAGTAGTGAAGGTAGCACCAGTAGATATAGAAGAGATAGAGAGAAAAATAAAAGAGTATCAAGTCGTAGCACAGTAGAATAGTAGGGTAATAAAAATAAAATAGAACTTTATAGAGTCTAAATTTAATTACTGAATCTATTCATATAAAAATGGAAAAAAGTAATTAAAGGAGGACTCTTTTTTAATTGCTAAAAATATATTAAAAATTATCTAGGAGGATAGAAAAATGAATTGGTTTGAAAACCTTGTAAATCAAATTAATAATGTGATGTGGAATCAAAATTTATTGGTAGTGTTATTGGTGATAAGTGGAATATACTTTACACTTAGAACAAAGGGAGTTCAATTTAGACTATTTGGACATATGATAAAATTAATAACTGAAAAAACAAAGGCTAATCAAGAGGGAGTTAGTTCATTCCAAGCTTTCTGTATTTCGACAGCATCAAGAGTTGGAGTTGGAAACTTAGCAGGAGTTGTAGCTGCTGTATCAGTTGGAGGACCTGGAGCTGTATTTTGGATGTGGGTTGTAGCTCTTTTAAGTTCAGGGACAGCATTTATAGAAGCAACAATTGCACTTCTATATAGAGAAAAAGATCCACATGGTGGGTATAGAGGTGGAGCTCCATACTTTATTGAAAAAGGATTAAAAATGAGATGGTTAGGAGTAATATTTGTAGTATTTGCTTTAATATGTTGGGCAGGGGTATTCCAAATTATTTCAAACTCTGTAACTGAATCATTTGCAACAGCTTTTAATATTGACCCTAGAAAAACTTCTCTTGTTTTAGTAGCACTAGCAGCAGTTGTTCTTTTTGGTAGAAGAGATAAGATAGTAAAAGTTTTAGATAAAATGGTACCTTTTATGTCTGTAATTTATCTAGGTGTAGTTATATTTATAATTGTAAAGAATATTACAGTTTTACCAAGTATGTTTACAAATATATTTAATCATGCTTTTGGAATTAAACAATTTTTAGGTGGAACTTTTGGTAGTGTAGTAATGCAAGGGGTAAAGAGAGGACTTTTCTCAAATGAGGCTGGATCAGGATCAGCTCCATGTGCAGCAGCTGCAGCAGAGATAGAACATCCAGTAAAACAAGGTTTAGTTCAAGCTTTAGGAGTTTTTGTAGATACAATTTTAATATGTAGTGCAACAGCTTTTGTTATTCTTCTTTCAGATGGAAAAATTCCTGAAGGGTTACAAGGAATGACACTTTTACAAGAGGCATTTAGATATCAAGTTGGAGACTGGGGAGTTGTTTTCACAGCAGTAATACTATTCCTATTTTCATTTAGTACAATGCTAGGAATAAGTTTCTATGCTAAACCAAACTTAGCATTTTTACATGATAAACTTTGGCTACAAGAGGCATTTAAAGTGTTTACTCTAGTTATGCTATATATTGGAGGGGTAAGACAAAACTTCCTAGTGTGGAACCTTGCAGATTTAGGGCTTGGATTGATGACAATTGTAAACTTAATAGGGGTATATCCATTGACATCAAAGGCAGTAGAATCTTTAAAAGAGTATGAAGAAAAGTTTATTATTAAAACAAAATAGGTAAATATAAACAAAAATATGGGAAAATTTTCAGATTTGATGTATAATGTCTTATTATATAAATAATTTGAGGTGGAACAATGAAAAAAGGTATACAAGAGAGGATAAAAAGTTCTAAAAGAATAGTAATTAAAGTTGGAACTTCTACTCTTACATATGAAAATGGAAATTTGAATTTAGGGCTTTTAAATAAGTTAGCTTGGGTTTTAAGTGATCTTAGAAATCAAGGAAGAGATGTTATCCTTGTAACTTCTGGAGCAATAGGAGTTGGATCAAAAAAGCTAAACTTTAAAACTAGACCGAAAGAAACTAGAGAGAAACAAGCAGCAGCAGCAGTTGGACAAGCAGAATTAATGCATATATATCAAAACTTTTTTGGAGAATATAGCCAAAGAGTTGCTCAAATACTTTTAACAAAAGATGATTTTAAAGAGGGAGAGAGAAAAACTAATACAACAAATACCCTTGAAACACTTTTAAATTTTGGAGTAATCCCTATTGTTAATGCTAATGATACAATATCTACTTTTGAAATTGAGTTCAGTGATAATGATAGACTTTCAGCAAGTGTGGCATCTTTAATTGGAGCAGATCTATTAATTATCTTAACAGATATTGATGCTCTTTATGATTCAAACCCTAAAACTCATCCAGACGCAAAAAGAATATCATATGTTGAAAAAGTAACAGATGAGATTATGAAAATGGGTGGAGAAAAAGGAAGTGAATTTAGTGTAGGAGGTATGGAAACAAAACTTCTTGCAGCTAGAGAGTGTTATGATGGTAGAGTAATTATGGGAATCTTAGATGGTTCAGAACCTCTTTTAATAGAAAAATTAATATCTGGAGAAGATGTAGGAACTATTTTTGATTGTATGGAGGATTAATAATGGAGATCAGATTAATAGGTGAGGCTGCAAAAAAGGCATCAGTAAAGGTGGCTCAACTTTCAACAGAAGAGAAAAATAGAGTACTTTTAAAAGCAGCAGATGCACTTTTAGAAAATAAAGAAAGTATTTTAAATATAAATAGAAAAGATGTAGAAAATGCAGTAGCTAATGGAGTAAAACAAGCATTTATTGATAGACTTACTCTTACTGAAAAAAGATTGAAAGATATGGCTAAAGGATTGAGAGAGATAGCAGCTCTTAATGATCCTGTGGGAGAGTATGTATATGGAAAAACTCTTCCAAATGGATTGATTATTCAACAAAAAAGAGTTCCCCTTGGTGTTGTAGCTATAATATTTGAATCACGTCCAAATGTAACAGCTGATGCTTTTGGACTTTGTTTAAAAAGTGGAAATGTAGTGATTCTTAGAGGTGGAAAAGAGGCTATACAAACAAATATAGCTATAGTTGATATATTTAGAAAAGTTTTAAAAGAGTGTGGAATCTCTGAAGATGCTGTGCAAGTGGTTAAGGATACTAGCCATGAGAAAGCAGGAGAGTTAATGAAAGCTAATGAGTATGTAGATGTACTTATTCCAAGGGGAAGTGCTAGACTTATCAATACAGTTATAAATAATAGCACAATTCCTTGTATTCAAACAGGAATAGGAAATTGCCATATCTATGTGGACAAAAGTGGAGATCTACAAAAGGCATTGGATATAATAATAAATGCTAAAACTCAAAGACCTGGTGTATGCAATGCTGTTGAAACTTTATTAATAAATAGAGAGATAGCTGAGAAATTTTTACCAACTTTAGGTGAAGAGCTTTTATCAAGAAATGTAGAGATAAGAGGAGATGAAGTTGTAACTAAGTTGATTCCTCAAGCTAAAGTTGCTACTGAAGAGGATTGGGCAACTGAGTATGAAGACTATATTGTGGCAATAAAAACAGTTGATACACTTGATGAGGTAATTGAGCATATTGGAAAATATGGAACAAAACACTCTGAATCGATTATAACTGAAGATTACTCTAATGCACAAAGATTTTTAAATGAAGTAGATGCAGCTGCTGTTTATGTAAATGCTTCAACTAGATTTACAGATGGTGGACAATTTGGTTTTGGAGCTGAGATAGGAATTAGTACACAAAAACTTCATGCTAGAGGACCAATGGGATTAAAAGAGTTAACTACTACTAAATATGTGATTTTTGGTAATGGACAAGTAAGGAAATAGATTAAAAAAAGGGCTCTTTGTCAAATAGTGTTGGTAGAAAAAACAAATAAATTTTCAAGTAACTCCAGTGATTTTCGC
>JADYUE010000030.1 GCA_021531615.1 Fusobacterium varium
ACCTCCTTTAATTATTGTTTGGCGACTTAATTTTATCAGGAAAATTTACTTGTTTCATCTTTTTTTTAAAAAAAAGTAAAAAAGGTGTTAATACATTTAAGTACCAACACCAAAAATTATACACCCAAAACTTTTAATTATTTTATTTAGTTTTCTTAACTATTCTGTAATACCCTTTTTCATTTTTTTCAACTTTTCCATTTTTTAGAAGATTTCCCATAGCTCTTTTAAAAGCTTTTTTACTCATATTAAAGTAATCTATAATCTCTTCTGGGCTACTTTTGTCAGTGAAACCAAAACTATCTCCTAACAATCTCATTTTTCCAAGTATAAGTTCAGCATCTTCATCAATTTGAATATATGCTCTCTCTCTTGGTGTTAAATCTATCTTTCCATCTTCTCTAACTCTAATTACTCTAGCTTCTATCTCATCTCCAACTTTATAATCTTTAAAGTACTCAATTTTAGGGATAAGTCCAAAATATCTATCTTCAACTGCTACAAATACACCTATATTAGGTTCTATTCTATATACAGTTCCAGAAACTATATCATTTTTCTTAATAGAAGTTGATGGAAGAAGGAATTTATAGATTTTCATTGTTGCTGAAAGTCTACCTTTACTATCTTCATATATTCCAACTAAATATTTTTTTCCTACCTCAACTGGTATCTCTTGTTGCCCTCTAGGAAGAAGTAACTCTTTTTTTAACCCCCAATCCATAAAAGCTCCAAGTTTTGGGTTTACATCTGTAACCTCTAACTTAGCTAAAGTTCCAACAAGAGCTTCAGTTTTTCTAAAAGTTGCTACTGGTCTATCTTCAGAGTCCATATATATTAGAACTTCTACTTCGTCTCCCTCTTTTAGCTCTCTCTCTTCTAACTCATTATTTGGAAGAAGTATACTTATATCCTCTAACTCCTCTCCCTCTTTTTCAACCTCAGTAAGATAAGCTCCTACACTTGTAAATCTATCAACTATCATTTTTTGTCTTTTACCTATTTTTATCATTAATTCTTCTCTCCTTAAACAAAATATTAGATTTTATTATACCTTTTATTCTAATTATTTACAAGAATAATTTTTTTATTTCTAACTTAAATTTCTCTTTTTCTTCACTATTTTCCAATATTTTCAAAGCAAATTTATTAATAAAAGAGGATCTTACAACACTTGGCTTCCCACCAAGTACCACTATTTTTTCTCCTAAAGTTATTGCTGTATCAATATCATGTGTTATTAAAATAATTGTTTTCTTTTCTGACTCTTGTAATTTTATCAAGTCTTCTACTATTTCCTCTTTTATCTTTACATCTAAAAACTCAAAAGGTTCATCCATAAACATATAATTTGAAGGAAAGGCAAAGGCTCTAGCTATCCCAACTCTCCTCTTCATTCCTCCACTTAACATATTAGGAAACTCTTTTTCACTTCCTTCTAAATTAACTATCTTTAAATATTTTTTTATTCTCTCATCAAGTTCTGATTTCTCAACCTTTCCTTTTAATACAAATTCAAGGTTACTATAAACAGTTTTCCAAGGTATTAAAGTGTCCTCTTGAAACACATATGATATCCCTTTTTTATGTTCTCTTTCAAAGATAATCTCTCCACTATAATCTTTTATTTTTCCAGCTATAATATTTAAAAGAGTAGATTTTCCACAGCCAGATTCACCTAAAATAGCTGTAATTTTTCTCTCTTCTATTTCAATATCAATTCCACCTAAAACTTTTTTATCTCCATAATTTTTAACTATCTTTTTTAGTTGCACTACTCTTTCCTCCAACTACTCATCTTTCTATTAAAGCTTTTTATTGTAACCTCAATTAGAAAATTTACAAGAATTATTATAATTATCCAAGCAAATATAGTAGCACTTTCAAGATAGATTTTTCCCATAAATATCTCTCCACCTATTGAAAGGGGATCTTGAGCTAAAACTTCTCCAGCTATTATTACTTTTAAAGCAAGTCCAACTATTGATGGAAGAGTTGAAGATAAATGAAAATAGATACTTGGAATATAGATATCTCTATAAATTAAAAATCTTGATACATCATATATTCTAGCCATCTTTATTAGATCTCTATCTATAGATTCTATTCCACCTATAATATTTTCATATATAATAGGTAGAACAATCATTATTCCAGCAAAAAATGGAACAAATTCAACTTTGCTCCATATTAATACTAAAATTATAACTACTATTGTAGGAATTGATTTTATAAAGTTTACAAATGGAAAAAATATCATATCACATATTTTATATCTATAAGCTAATATTCCCAACACACTTCCTAAAAAAAATGAAACTATTAAGCTTATAACTGCTTTTTTTAAGGTATTAAAAAGTATAATTAAAAAATTTTCATTTTTCAAAATCTCAATTAAAGAGTTAAAAACAGTTAATATATCTGGAAAGATCATTTGATTTCCAACAACTTTTGCAATAATTTCCCAAACAACAAGAAAAATTATAGAAGATAAAAAAAGATAACTATTTTGATATGAATATCTCTTCATCTGGAATTTTTCCTCCAATAGCTTTTTTATTATTTTCAGCTATCTCTCTAAAATATATCATATACTCATCTTTTCCCTCTGCTCCTGTTGTAAAATCAAAATTAGCTTTTTTAATAGCTTCATCTATAATATCCTTTGGTAGAGTGATTTGAGCCTTTGAAATATATTCTAATCTTTTATTATCATTACTTTCTATAAATTCAATACTATCTTTTAAATCTTTTATAAACTCATCTAAAAAATTAGGATTTTCTTTTAATATATCTTCTGAAACTATCAATGTTGATTGTGGATATCCCTTTGCTACATTAAATAGTTTTTTCCACTCTTGATTAAGTTCAACATTAATTTTACTATTTTTATCTTTAGAAAGAATCTTACTTGCCATAGGTTCAGCAATTACTACAATATCTTTTTTTCCACTTAAATAAAGTGGTGCTAACTCATTTCCACTACTTAAATAATCAATTTTGATATCTTTAGATAGATCTAAACCATTTTTCTTTAAAAGAGTTTGTAAAATAATATCTGGAGTAAGTCCTTTTCCTATTGTTCCTATCTCTTTTCCTTTTAAATCTTTTAAAGAATCAAAGTTTTCTCTACTGATAACATAGAAAGATCCCCAACCTACTGTACCACCTATTTTATAACCTAATCCTTTGTTATACAATTGTCCTGCAAGATTTGATGGAACAATAGCTATATCAGCATCTTTTTTCATAAGAGTCATAACTAAAGATTCAGATAGTTTCTCTATTTTGTACTCTACATCTACACCATCAATTTGAGGTTTCTCATTTATCATCTTAACTAAACTTAGAGCAGGAAGTCCATCTGGAGCTACCACTTTAATTTTATCTTTAGAATATATATTTATACCTAAAATTAACATCAATATAAAATAGATAAATTTCTTTTTCATATTAAACCCTTCCTATTTAACTTTACTTTCTTTCTCTTTTATAAAATCAGCACAGTCACCAAAATAGAAATTTTTCTCTCTTTTTCTTAAAAATAGAAGTTTATTGGCAAATTTAGAGATCTCTTTTATATTATGAGTAATAAATATAACTGTAAGTTGTCTATTGTCACACATTCTTTTTACTGTTTCATAAAAATTTATCTTACTTTTCACATCAAGTGTTGAACTTGGATTATCTATATAAAGAAGCTTAGGATCAGTAATCATATGTTTTGCCATATTGACTTTTAATTGTTGTAAAGTGTTTAATTTATTTATCTTTTTATCTCTCACTTCAAAAAGTCCCATATCTTTTAAAAGTTCATCTACTTTTTCCCAATCACTTTCTCCCATTATTTTTCCTCTATTTCTTGAGATCATCCCTATTGCAACAATCTCTCTAGCAGTTCCAGGAAACTCTTCCTTTGTTTGCATAACATTTTGTGGAATATAACTTACCTCATCTTTCCCTATATTATGATAAGCAATTTCACCTTCTATACCAGTTGTTATTAATCCTAACATACTTTTAATAAGGCTACTCTTTCCAGAACCAGGAATTCCTCCAATTGCTAGATAATCACCTCTTTCTACATTGAAAGTTACATTTTGTAAAACTGTTCTGTTTTTAATATTCAAACTAAAGTTATCTACAGTTAATATGATATCACTCATTTTTTAGCCCTCCTGTTCTTTTTTAATAATTTTGTCTATATTCTATTATAGCACATTTTTTAAAAAATCTCATGCGAAATTGAAACTTATTTTTTATGTTAATTTTTTTTGATTAAAAAGAATATAGTTATATACTAAAAAAGGGATAATTTTTTAATTACCCCTTTTCCTTTATTAAATTTTATTAGAAGTTATATCTAAATCCTGCATAATAACTTCTTCCATCAGCTGGATTATGACTTCCATAACCTGGATATTCTTGTAAAACAAATGATGAACAATATTCTTCATCAAATAGATTTTTAATTCCACCATAAATTTCTAAACCATCATTAAATTTATAAGTTAAATTTGTATCTACAGTAGTATACTCATTATTTTTTCCAAGTTTATTTGCAAAATCATCATTTCCATAAGCTGCACTTTGATAGTACATATCAATATTTCCTATTAATTTTTCTGTAAAGCTATAAGTAGCTCCTAAATTAACTGTCCATTTTGGTACTCCTGGAAACTCATTATTTTTATTTACTCCATCTTTAATTTCAGATTTAATTAATGATATTCCTTCTCTTAAAGTTAATTTATCAAAGTAATGATTTAAAGATAATTGAGCCCCTCTTCTTTCAATTTTTCCATCAAAGTTTTTGTTTGCTCCTGGATAAGCTCCTGGATATAATACCATATTTGAATCATAATAAATTTCATCTTTAGTATTCATTAAAAATATTGAAGCTGAAATATAGGTATTTTTATATATATCTTTTATTCCTAATTCATAAGTTTCTGTTTCTTGAATTTTAAAATCTCCACCCCAAGCTTTATAATTTACTCCCATATCTTGAAGGCTCGGACTTCTATAACCATTTACATAACTTAAATATAAACTTCCAGTATCAGAATATAAATAGTTTACTCCTAATTCATAACTATTAGCATTATTCTCATTTTTTTTATCAAAAATTATATCTCCTGAATCATATTTTATTTTTTCTCTTCTATAACCTTGAGTAAATTGCCAATCTCCTACAGTTGTTTTATTTAAAATATATCCTGCATAAGATTCTCTTGTTTTATCTTTAGCTGAAGTATTTAATTTATCTTCAGATTTTCCATCTTTATAGTCACCACCTAGTATAATATAACTATTATCTCCATAATTATATTTAATTTGAGGTTTAATAAAATATTGACTTGCTAGATACTTTGTTGTCCAAGTACTATCTCCATAGAATTCTAATTGTTCATATCCTCCATACACTAAAAAATCAAATTTTTCATTTATTTTTTGATTATATTTTAATGTATAACTATCCTCAGTACTATCGCAGATTCCATTATAATCTCCTGCCATACTAGGATCTTTTTCAAATTGATCTTTTTTTAATGGTCCTGAATAATAATCTTTTAACTTATTATGTCTATAGTTGGCTTCTAAACTTCCATTATCTAAAAGATATTTACCTCTTAACCAAATAGCTTCTTTTTTATCATCTTTATCATATTTTTTATATTGTTCTCTTTGATTTTTATCTCTAAATCCTTCACTTCTATATCCATTATAAGCAATATCCATTAATAATCTATCAGTTACTTTAGTTCCATAGTTTAAACTTCCCTTTGCTGTTTTCCAAGAACCTATTTCTAAACCTACACTACCATAGTTTTTCTTATCTTGAGGTGCTTTAGTAATAATATTGATAACTCCTCCAGCTGCTCCATCTCCATACATTACAGCTCCACCAGATGGAATTACTTCAATTTTTTCAATTTGTGATACAGGAATTTGACTTGTATAATACCAGCTACCTTGAATATTATTTAATGGTACTCCATCCATTAAAATAAGAGTATTTTGAGAAGCAGTAGCTCCATATCCTCTTAAATCAAAATAAGGTTCTGATCCTTCAGATGATGTAATTGTTAACCCTGGCACTCCTCTTAAAGCTTCAGCTACTGTATTAGCTCCCTTAGCTTGAATCTCTTCTTGAGTTACAATAGTGATATTTTTAGCAGTATCAAGTACACTTGTTTCAAAGTTTTCAGTTGAAATAACTGTTTCATTTAACTTTTGACTTGCTATTTTCTCCTCTGCCATTGTAGTTGTTCCAACAGCTAATATAGCTGCTAGCATTAAATATTTTTTCATTCTCTCCTCCTAAATGGTTGTATTAAAAATAAAAAGACTCTAACTAGGGTTTCCTAATTAGAGTCCAATTTTTTACAAATAATAATCTTGACAATATTATTAATATCATAAAATTGGTAAGTCTTCTGACTTAGCTTCATCCTACTTTCACACCTTCCCAGTTTCCCAGTGGCATTTTGCGATTTCGTCCACCTTACAGCAGTTTTCACTGTGAGGGATTTACACCCTACTTCCTCTATTAAGCTATATGCACCTAATTTCTATAATTTTATTATATTAAATATTTTTTCCTTTGTCAAGTTTTAAATGAAAAGCAACATTTTTAGAACAAATTATTTTTTTATCTTCTTTAATTCAACTTCTAATAGATCAAGTAATCTATCAAACTCTTTAGCCACAGCATGGAAGCTTTCCTCTTTTTCTAAATCAACACCAGCTTTTTTAAGTTGGCTCATAGGATGATCATTTCCTCCAGATTGAAGAAGAGTTAAATAATCTTTAGTAGCTTTTTCTCTCTCCTCTTGGCTATATTTTTCATTTGTAATTCTATCATATAGATTTGCAGATGAAGCAAAGCTTGTAGCATATTGATATACATAATATGGAGAGTTAAAGAAATGAGGGATTCTTGCCCAAATTACCTTTTGAAGTTCGTCCATTGCAAGAGTATCTCCAAAATATTGTTTAAATAGATTATCCATAATTCCACTTAATACATCTGGAGTGATAGCTTTTCCCTCTTCAACTAATTTATGAGCTTGATACTCATAGTTAGCAAATAGAGTTTGAATATAGAAAGTACCAACAATATTTCCTAAAGCTTGTTCTATTAGAGCTATCTTTTCATTTGAATCATCACTATTTTTTATCATGTAATCTAACATCAATCTTTCATTAAATGTTGATGCTACCTCTGCAACAAATATTGTATAGTCATGTGTTGCATATGGTTGAGCCTCACTAGAAAGAGTTGAGTGCATAGCGTGTCCCATTTCATGAGCCACTGTAAATACATCATCCATAGTTCCTTGATAATTTAAAAGTACATATGGATGAACATCATAAATTCCCAATGAGTATGCTCCACTTCTCTTATTTTCAGTTTCAAATACATCTATCCAACCATCACTTAAAGCAGTTGCCATTTTCTTTGTATACTCTTCTCCCAATGGAGCTACTGATGCTAATACCATCTCTTTTGCTTTATCATATTCAAATTCTTTATTGTATTCAACAATGTTTATGCTATTATCATAATAGTGATAATCTTTTAATCCCAATGCTTTTTGTCTAAGTTTTACATATCTTTGTAGTGGAGCATTGTTATCTATTGCTGATTTTAAAAGAGTTTCAAATACTTCTACTGGTACATTTTTAGGCTCTAAAGCTTTTTCTAAAGTTGAATTATAGTTTCTTGCTTGAGCAGAAGCAGCATCTCTTTGTAAAAGTGATCTATAAATAGCTGCATATGTATTTTTATTTCCATCAAAAGAGCTATAAAGAGCTTCAAAAGCTTTTCTTCTATCCTCTTGATTTCTATTTGTAGACAATACTTTTGAGTAAATTCCATTTGTAACAGGTCCTTTATATCCATCAGATAGCTCTACTTCATTCCATTTCATATCTGATATAGATAGTTCTCCATAAATATCATCTGGTGCTCCCATATATTGTCCATAGTATGAAAGAAGTTTTTCTTTTTCAGCATCTAATACATGTCCTTGTAATCTATAAATTTCCATTATATTAAATTTTTGATCTCTTAACTCTTCATTTTTTTCTATCCATTTTTCCATAGTTTCCTTTGGAATTTCTAAAATTTCAGGAGTCATCCAAGCTACTGTTACAGAGTATTGAGTGAATAGTGCTTGAATCTCTTGCATCTTAATCGAAGCTACTTCATCTTTAGAGTTTAAATCTTTTAACATATATGGATATACATATAATTTTTCAGCTCTTCTATTTAACTCCTCTTCTAATTTTATTAACTCAATAAATTTTTCACAACTATATCTTATTTTTCCCTTATATTCAGGAACTTTTTTCATTAACTCTTTTACTTCTGAAAGCTCTCTATCCCAAGCTTCCCAATTTTCATAGTAATCTGTTAGATTCCATTTATATTTTTGATCAATCTCATCTCTTTTTAACATCTTCTTTTCCATATTTTCTCCTTCTTCTACTGTTTTTTCCATTGTTGTAACTTTTTCTTGAACATTTTTTGCTTTATTTTCACCATCAAAATATAATTTAGCTCCTATAAGACTAGCAATAAGTCCTATTATAACAAATTTTTTTATTTTCATACCCCCATTTTCACTATGTTATATAAATTATTATAACATAATTTTTTAAAAAAATTAACTAACACACTTTACTATATATTTTCTATTTAAAAAGGGAAATTAATTATTTGATATTGAACAAATTTTACTCGTGAAATTAAATTATACAATGTTTAGTGTAATTTAATAATAAAATGTGATATAATAATAAAAAAATAAAATATATTAAGGAGGATAATTTTGAATAAATATAATCTTGATTTTTTAGATGAAAATATAATAAACCAAATTATTTCAGATGCTGAGAAAAAAAGTGAAGATTTTGAATTAGTTAGAGAAATCTTAAAAAAAGCTGAAAAAGCTGAAGGAATAAGTGATGAAGAAGCTGCTATTCTTTTAAGTATAAAAGATGAAAATCTACTTGAAGAGATGTATGCTGTTTCAAAAAAAATTAAAGAGAAAATCTATGGAAAAAGAATTGTTATGTTTGCTCCACTTTATATTAGTAACTACTGTGTAAACAATTGTAGATATTGTGGATATAAACATTGTAATGATGAATTATTTAGAAAAAAATTAAATAGTGAAGAATTAATAGCCGAAGTTAAAGCTCTTGAGAAACTTGGACATAAAAGAATAGCTCTTGAAGCTGGGGAAGATCCTATTAACTGTTCAATTGATTATGTATTAGATTGTATAAAAGATATCTACTCAATAAAATTTAAAAATGGAAGTATCAGAAGAATAAATGTAAATATTGCTGCTACAACTGTTGAAAATTACAGAAAATTAAAAGAAGCTGAAATAGGTACATATATTCTTTTCCAAGAATCATATCATAAACCTACTTATGAATATTTCCACCTTCAAGGACCTAAAAAAGATTATGAATATCATACAACTGCTATGTTTAGAGCAAGAGAAGCTGGAATTGATGATGTTGGTATAGGGGTTCTTTATGGACTTTATGATTATAAATATGAAACAATAGCTATGATTAGATATGCTAATGAACTTGAAAAAGTTACAGGAGTAGGACCTCATACTATATCTGTTCCTAGATTAAGACCTGCTGAAAATGTATCACTAGAAAACTATCCACATCTTGTAGCTGACAAAGACTTTAAAAAACTTGTTGCAGTTTTAAGACTTGCAGTTCCTTATACAGGACTTATTATTTCAACTAGAGAAGAAGCAGGATTTAGAGATGAGATAATTGATATTGGAATCTCTCAAGTAAGTAGTGGCTCTTGTACTGGTGTTGGTGGATACTCTGAAAGAGAAAAAAATATAGATGAAAAACCTCAATTTGAGTTAGGTGACAATAGATCTCCAATGGAAATGTTAAAAAGCTTAATTGAAAGTGGATATATCCCAAGTTATTGTACTGCTTGTTATAGAAATGGACGTACAGGGGATAGATTTATGGAGATAGCTAAGAGTGGACAGATCAATGTTATGTGTGAAGCTAATGCACTAATGACTTTAAAAGAGTTTTTATTAGATTATGCTGATGAAGATTTGAGGGCTCTTGGAGATAGAGTTATTATGGAAACTTTAGAAAAAATGCCTAATGAAGAATTTAAAGCTAAAATAAGAGAAAACTTAAAACTTATCGAAAGTGGAGTAAGAGATATAAACGTTTAGTGAACTACTCCCACCTATAGAGGAGGGAGTCTTCTTAGAGATTTTAGATAAAATACAATTACACCCAAAATCTTTATTAAATAAGATGGAGGGTGTATTTTTTATTAAAAATATAGTAATTTATGATATAATCTATAAAAAATCTTATGAAAGGTAAAATATGGATATAAAAGTAGAGATAACAAGAAAAAAGATAAAAAATATAATTTTAAAAATAACTCCTGATGGAAGAGTTTTAATCTCTGCTCCTACAAGAGTTCCTCAAAGCTATTTAAAAGAGTTTATTAAAACTAAAGAAGATTGGATAGTAAAAAAATTAGAAGAGGTTAAAAATAGAAAGAAAAAAGAGATAAATTATGAAAGTGGTGAAGAAATAATATATCTTGGGAAAAAATACTATTTAGAAGTAATAAACTCTTATACTGAAAAAATTGTTATTCAAGATGAAAAAATATATATCTATTGTTTAAAAAATTCAACTACTGAAGACAGAGAAAGAATATTTAAGAACTGGCTAAAGGTAGAACTTGGAACTATTTTAAAAGATTTAACTTATAAAATTGGAAAGATGATAGGTTATCTTCCTAATGAAATAAGGATAAGAGATATGAAAAGTCGTTGGGGTTCATGTATCTCAGCTAGAAAAGTAATTACATATAATTTACAACTTGCTTTTCAACCTCTTCCACTTATTGAATATGTAGTTTTACATGAACTTGCTCATATTCCATATCCAAATCATCAAAAAGAGTTTTGGAATTTTGTTGAAAAATTTATTCCTGATTGGAAAGAGAGAAGAAAACTATTAAATAAAAGAGGTAGTTAAAAAATTTAATTGTAATTTTCTTAAATAATAACTACTCAACTATTACTAATAAATATATAAAAAAATTCTACCCTAATATCAACTAAAGCCGTAATTCACTAGAGAATATTAGAATCCCTTAGCGAAATGCAGTTAAGAAAATGCAACGTGTTTGAGGCGAAGACGAGTTTTGCATTTTCAACGGAATAAGCCTGTAGATACCTTAAATAGAAAAAGACTACTTAAATTAATAATTTTAAACTATCAATTTAAGTAGTCTTTTTAATTTATTTTTTTCTTAAAAATTTTAATTCAGTTTCAGAAATAATAACTGATGCAAATATTAACAATCCTCCAAAAGCTATTTTTAGTGTAATTGGATCTCCCATAAATATTATTGAAGTAATAGCTCCAAAAAGAATCTCTGTTGATAGAATAAGAGAAGCTGTTGAGGATGGAACATATTTTTGAGAAATTGTTTGAACTAAATATGCTATCAATGTATTACAAATTATTAAAAACCCTATAGCTGATATTTGAACTCCATTCATTCTTGTTGTAACAATAGAAAAGTTTTCAAAAATAATATTTAAAACTAATGTTAATAATCCACCACTTAACATTTGAAAAGCATTTATTACTATTGGGTTTTTATCCTTTATAAATGCTCCAATTACAGCTATTTGTAAAGCAAAGAATAGAGCTGATACCAATGTCAACAAATCTCCATATCCCATGCTTAAATCTCCATCAAGTGATAAAAATCCTATCCCTATAAAACATATTATAGATGATATATAAGTTATAGCTTTAGGTTTCTCCTTAGTCAATAGCCACAAAATAAATGGTACGCACACAACATAAGCTCCTGTAATAAAAGCATTTTTTGATGGTGTGGTGTAGACTAAACCTATAGTTTGAAGTGAAAATGCCCCTCCTAATATTATTCCTGCTCCTAAACCTAATTTTTTTTCCTCTTTAGTTATCTCCACTTTTTTTAATTTTAAAAAGATAAAAATAAGCATAGAAGCTACTAAAAATCTGATACTCATAATAGCATTAGGTGCGATTCCACTATCTAAAGCTATTTTTGTAATAGGAAACCCACTTCCCCATGTAATAGTCACAAGTGTAAGTCCTAATTTGCATAGCGTTTCTCTCTTCATTTTAACCTCCCAGTTACCATATTCCTTACAAATATAATACATTATATTTAAAATAAAAGCAATATCAAGGAAAATATTTAGTTTAAATTTTATCCATTTTTTATTTGATTGTACTCTTAATAGAAAAATTTTAAATTATAAAAATCTATAAAATTGGCTTTTATAATTTTTGACTTTTTTTATAAATATTTTTGAATATTAAATAAACATATATCGGATATTTTTTAATCTTATTAATAATAAACATATGTTCTATATAAACAATGAATTTCAATGGTATTGACTCTATTAGAAGAGTGTGATATTATATTAAAGTAGAACAATGACAGTTTGTTTCTAATACCCATATGTTCACTCATGTGAACAAACCCATATAGCCCTGACTTACACAGGTTGGGGTTTCCCTAGAATATAAATGTTTAATTATATATAAGTTAAAATATGTATTGTTTGATTATTGTTAATAACAGTTTTGTGATTGGGCTGTTAAAACCATACAATTTTAATAAAAAAAGAGTGAGTGATCAATAAAATCTTCGCTCTTTTTTTATTTGTGATAATTATTTTATAACTTAAAATCTTTAATCTAATATATCTCAAAAATAAAAATAGCTCTCTATGAATTTAGTTTCATCATAGAAAGCTACTTTAATTTTTTAATCTTTTTTCTCTGTCTTTTTATTTTCTTTCTCTATTTCTAACTCTTTTTCAAGTCTTTTCCTCAATCTTTCTTCAAGTTCCTCATCACTTTCATCTTGTAATGTAGGAAGAGCAAAACCTATTCTTCTAGCAGGTTTTTCCTTATCCTCTTTCTCTATTGAAGTTATTAAGAAATTTAATTGACTAATATGTTGAATAAGCTGAGCCTCTTTTCCATCTACAAAACCATAAAAATATAGAATATCTGGGTTTTGATAACCTATATCTGTAACTGACATTATTACTGAAGAACCAAAAGATGCTAATTTTAATCCTATCTCATGATCATCATCTAAAAAAGATTCAAACTCTTTTATCTGTTCAATAATCTTTTCATACTTCCAATCTGCCATATTATAATCACGAGGATACTCCTCAGCTAAAACAGGTAAATTATCTTTCTTTTTCTTTCCCATAAAATCACCTCTATATTATCAGTAAAATTATCTTCCTATCTTCAGTTTACTATATTTTTTCTATAAATCAATAGCAACTATCATATTTTAACATAAGTTTATTTTTTCAATTCATCTCTATTTATATAAAAATCAGATTCTAAAAACTCATTTAGTGACAAATTCAATACAACTGGAATACACTCTTCACAATCTTCATAAAAATATAGAACCTTTAAAAGAGGGAGATAATCTTTCTCTCTTAAAAACTTCAAATACTCCCTATAATTATTTTTTAAACACTCTAAAGCCACTCTTAATTCTTTATGATGGTTGAGATCTGAATATGTAAATTTAGGTATATCAACTTTCATATTTATCTTACTTTGACTCATAAATCCATCTTTCAATAAACTATGAAACTTATACATTGCATCTAGTAGTTCTTGCTCTAACTTATTATCTATAACTCTTTTCATAATATCCCTCTAATGTTTTTCTTTTAATTATACTCTAAAATATTTTTATTTTAAAGCTTAAAAAATGCCAAAAAGAACTGAGCTTTTTGGCATTTTCTCTAGAGTTATTTAAATAGTTATAATAACTTCTATACTATTTTATTGTTGTTTTCTACTTTCTATTATTTTTTTAGCTATAACTTCTGGTACTTCTTCATATCTTACAAATTCAAACTTAAATTGTCCTCTTCCTTGAGTCATAGCTCTTAAATCTAGAGCATATTTAAGAATTTCAGCTTGAGGAACTTCAACACTTAATACTTGCTCTCCATATTGATTAGGTTCCATTCCAAGTATTCTTCCTCTACGTTTATTCATATCTCCCATTACATCTCCCATGTAAGCTTCAGGAACTACTACTTCAAGTTTCATAATAGGCTCAAGAAGTACAGGCCTTGCTTGTTCCATACCTTTTTTAAATGCAAGAATAGCAGCTTGTTTGAAAGATATTTCATTAGAGTCTACTGGGTGGTAAGATCCATCAAATATAGTAGCTTTAAAGTTAATAACTGGATATCCAGCTAAAATTCCTTTCTCTTTAGCTTCTAATAATCCTTTTTCAACTGCTGGCATATATGTTCTAGGTACTACTCCACCTTTAACTTCATCTACAAATTTAAATTCTTCTTCACAAGGTTCAAATTTAATTTGAACATCTCCATATTGTCCTGCTCCACCAGATTGTTTTTTATGTTTACCTTGAACTGAAACAGTTCCTTTAATAGTTTCACGATAAGAAACAACTGGATCTGTAAGAACAGCATGAACTCCAAATTTATTTTTAATTTTACATAAAATTACATATAGATGTTTTTCTCCTTGTCCACCAATTAGAAGTTGTTTTGTTTCATAGTTTCTATTGATAACAAAAGTAGGGTCCTCTTCCATCATTCTTTGTAGACAAGTACTTAATTTTTCATCATCAGCTTTTTGTGCAGGTTCTACACTTGAATATAAGCAAGGCTCAGGTAATTCAATACTTCTATACATTATAGGCTTATCTTTGTCACATAGAGTATCACCAGTTTGTGTATATTGAAGTTTTGTAGTTGCTCCAATATCTCCAGCAATAAGTTCTTGAGCTTCCTCTTGTTTATTTCCTCTCAAGTATATAATTTGAGCAATTCTCTCTTTTTTATTTTTATTAGGGTTTAAAACCTCAGTATCTTTTCTTAGTCTTCCTGAATTTACTTTAAATAAAGAGATTTTTCCAATAAATGGGTCAACAAGAGTTTTGAAAACTATAGCTGAGAATGGTTCATCAACAGATATTTTTCTAGCTTCAGTTTCCTCTGTCGCAGGATTTATTCCTACTCTCTCTCCATTAAACATCTCTGTAGGTGTAGGCATATAGTCATGAATCATTTTGAAAAGAGTGTGTATTCCTATACCTTGTATTGCAGATCCAACAATTACTGGAACTACATCTCCAGATACTACACCATTATGAAGTCCTCTTTTTATCTCTTCTAATGTAAATTCTTCTCCATTAAAATATTTTTCCATTAGTTCTTCATCTGTTTCAGCAACTGCTTCAAGAAGAAGATTTCTAACTTCTGATATATCCATATGATCAGGGATAGCACCATCTTCACATTCAACACCATTGAAGATTCTTCCCTTCATTTCTACAACGTTTACAAATCCTTTAAATTCATCTTTTTCTCCAATAGGTACACAGAATGGAGCTATTTTTTTACCAAATTTTTCTTTTAATTCAAGCAATAGCTTTTCATAATTAATATATCCCTTATCCATTTTGTTTATATATATAATTCTTGGAAGATGTCTTTCTTCTAATAATCTCCATGCTTTTTCAGTTCCAACTTCTACCCCTGATGTAGCATCCATTACTATAACTGCACTTCCTGAAACTCTCAATGCTGAATAAACTTCTCCTGAGAAGTCAAAATATCCTGGAGTATCTAAGAAGTTATATTTGCAATCTCCATATTCTACTGGGATTATTGATGTGTTAATTGAAAATAATCTACGAGTTTCCTCTTTATCAAAGTCAGATACAGTTGTTCCATCTTCTACAGTTCCTTTTTTATCCAAAGTTTTAGAAATGTAAAGAATTGATTCTACAAGAGTAGTCTTTCCACTTCCTCTATGTCCTAAAAGAGATATGTTTCTTATGTTGCTTGTTTCAAAGTTTCTCATAATTCTGCCCCCTTATTTTTGGAAAGTATCTTTCTGTAAAATTTAAGTATTCACTCACTGTACTACTTTATATAACTAATAAAGTCCATTTCGTCAAGGGGTAAAATAAAAAATATTTTTAAAAAGTTAATTTTGTAAAAAATTAAGAAGAAAAGTTCGTTTTTTAAATACTAATTTTTAAAAATTAATTATCTAGCTAAGCTAGGTTCTCTAATATATCGTTAGTTTTACAGCAAAGTACCTTTCATTAGCGATTATTAATCAAGTTAAGTTATCTCTATTTCTTTTAAATATCAGCTAAATTCCATGTCAAAGAATAAAGAGAGAGTAAAACTCATCTGACTAAAATTCCGAAACTCACTTCGTTCAAACACGTCGGAATTTTTAGCGTCAGCTTTCGTAACTCTCTCTAATATTCTTCTCTAAATTACATTTAGCTGATATTAGGAATATTAAAAATAAATTTATCCCTAACATCAAGTTGACGTAATTTGGAAGTGAATATTAGAAGCCCTCAGCGAAATGCAGTTAAGAAAATGCAACGTGTTTGAGGCGTAGCGAGTTCCAAAAATAGAGAAGCTTTAGCGACTACTATTTTTGAGATGCAGGAGTGGAACTCCTGCGATACCCACACGGAATGAGCCATAGGGATTCTTTATTCAATGACATGAAGGCAACTTGATGTTAAAAAATATAAGTTTTGTTAATGTAAATTAGAACGATAAATTATAGTTTTATTAAAAAAATTGCACCCTCTATCTTAATTAACTAAGATTTTAGGTGCAATATAAATTACTTTTATCTCAATGCTAAAGGCATTAAAATATATCTATAGTTTTGATCTCCCTCTTCTGTTATCTCAAACATTGATGAAGCATTAGTTCCTTTAATAACAGGATTTTTACTGATATTATCAATATAATCCACGATAAATTTACAGTTTAAAGAAGCTTTAAAATCCTCTCCATCCTTTATCATATTTACCTTTTGATTAATTTTAGCTCTACCAGAGAAAGCATTTAAAAGAGCTGTTTTTCCTTTAAAAGTGAAGATAGCTCCATACTTTGCATCTACACTTGTTTTAGCTACTGTTATAACTCTTTTTAATGCACTTTTTAGCTCATCTCTATTAAATTCCATCACTTTATCAAATGATGCATTATTTAATATCATTTTAAAGTCAGGGAAAGGCATTGAGATAGTTTTTGATGAAAAATAAGCATTTTCCCAAGTTACAATTAAAAACTCTTCACTAAATCCTATTGTTATCTCTTTATCATAATCTTTTAGTAGTTTACATAGAATATTTACAGTTTCTAATGGAACAGAAATCTCTTTTTCCATAAAACAATTGTTTTCAACTTTTAAATATAAAAGTCTATATGAATCAGTGGAAACAAGATTTAGTTCATTTGGTTTAAATATCATTCTCACACAATTGATTTGAATATTATCATTAGAAAGAGAAGCTGCAAATTTTGCTTTATCTAACATTTTCACAAGCTCTCCACCTTGAATATTTAAAAGTACAACTGGTGATGTTGGTACAATATTAGGGAAAGTTTCCTCTTGAAGAATTGAAAATTCAGCTTGATGTACAGTAAGATATCCATCATTTAAAGTAAACATCAATTCTTCTTCATCTAAAAGCTTTATATATTCTAATAAAAGAGCAGGTTTTAAAATTACATTTCCCTCTTCTATAACATCAGCAGGAAGCTGTCTCACTAAATCAATATCTAGATTTGTTCCCACTAAAGTGATCATTCCTTTTTCAGCTTTTATTTGTAATCCTGAAATAATAGGTTTTATAGGATTCTCTTTTAAT
Organism: Fusobacterium varium; assembly: GCA_021531615.1. NCBI lineage: Bacteria > Fusobacteriati > Fusobacteriota > Fusobacteriia > Fusobacteriales > Fusobacteriaceae > Fusobacterium > Fusobacterium varium. The sequence goes on from JADYUE010000030.1 coordinate 17,822, forward strand.
ATATTTGTAAATTCTGTTAAGATAGGGATTACATCCTCTCTTTTTATAGAAAATTTCATTATAGCCTCCAAAATTTCTTAATTTGCTATTAATACTTCTTGCCAGTATTTATTTTGAAGATCAAGAGTACTATGAATATCTCTTAGTACTTGAGTATTTTTCATATCTTCAATTTCATATAAAGGTTTAACCTTCATTAACTCTTTTGCAGGAATATTAATAGATGGTGTTTCAAGAATATCAGCAAGTCTTGCATAAACTTCTGGTCTATGAATATACTCAATAAATTTATATGCAGCATCTTTATTTGGAGCATTACTTAAAATAACAAAAGAATCTACATAAGCTGTTCCACCTTTTTCAGGAATAATGAAATCAACTTTTTTTCTTTCATTTTCATCTAACTCTCTAAAGATATTATCAGGGTAACCTTGAACTACCCAGAAATCACCATTTGCAAATCCTTTTCCAAAAGATTCAGCATCAAATTTAGCTATATTTCTCTTCCATCCTTTTACCATTTCAGCAGCTTGAGCAATAGCTTTTTCATCTTCAACATTTTGTGAATATCCTAACATATCTAGTGCTGAAGTCATTACCTCTCTCATATCATCAAGAAGAGTCATTCTTCCTTGTAAATCACTTCTATTATAGATAGAATAATCTCTAGGGTAATCTTTTACATATTGAGTATTTACTGCAATTACAGTAGCTCCCATTACATAAGGAACTTCGTAATCATTATTAGGGTCAAAGTATTGTAATTTTTCTAATACTAATGGATTTATATTTTTTAATGTAGATAATTTACTTTTATCAAGTTTATCTATCATTTTTTCTTTCATCATTATCTCTACATAGTCAGCTGATGGAACAACTATATCATATCCTGTTCCTCCTGCTTTTAACTTAGTAAACATCTCTTCATTAGATGAGTAGATATCCTCAACAACTTTGATTCCAGTTTCTTTTTCAAAATTTTGATATATTTCTGGTGGAATATAATCTGCCCAACCATAAAGATAAAGAACATTCTCTTCTTTCTTACTTTCTCCACAAGATACAAGAGTAAAAATTAAAGCTAGTAACAAAAATATTTTTTTCATTTATCATCCTCCCATTTTTTTCTCTATTTACTATTTTAATACAGTTTCGAAATTTAGTCAATTACTATTCATTTATAAAGTAAAATTTCAGTGAAAATATTTGACATATCTTCTGTAAAGTTTCTTTTTGGAGCTATTTTTTCTGCCATTATCTCTAAATACATCAAAGATTTTAAAAGTGGATACAACTCTTCTCTAAATTCCATTCCATTATTTAATGCTGATTTTAAAGATAACATAAGATTTGTTATTATTCTTCCATTTTTGGCAAGAGTAGCTCCTTTAAAATCTCTAAAAATCTTTTCAACTTCAACACTTACATTGTTAAGAGATGCATTATCTATTTTGTTAATAGATAACTCTTGCATAAAATTAGGAATCTCATTATAATCATATCTTAAAATAGATTTTAATATCTTAAAAATTCCCTCTCTCATATCATCACTTAGATTTATAATATTGTTACAATCTAGAAAATATATTTCACCTTTTTCACTTAACATAATATTTCCCATATGTAAGTTTCCATGATACATTCCTATCTTAAAAATAAAGAACAATTGAATTTTTATTGAATCAAATACATCTTTATAGCTAAGCCTTCTCTCCTCCTCTAACTGGCAGAAATGAGTTCCATAAATATACTCACTTACAAGTATATTTTCTGAAGAAAGATAAGCATATATGTGTGAAAATTTTAATCTCTCAAATGCTTTAAAATCTTTATACTCATTTTTAAAATCCTTCATAAGTTCAGTACATTTTATCTCATTATTTAGATTAAATTTAATTTCAGATTCTACCCTTAAACTTTCTACCATGTCCATTATTTTAAATTTCTTTTCCAAATTTTTCATAAAGTATGAACATAGTTTAGCATCTTGTTTCATACTAGCAAGATTTTTCAAAAACATATTTTTAGCCTTTTCACTAATAACTTTTATTGTAATTTCCTGCCCATTTCTCAAACAAGCTTTAAAAAGATGATTAATATCAGAATATGAAAATGAGTCATTGTCATAATATTCCACTTGAGAAAGTATAGGATGATGTTTTGGTAACAGACGTAAAAGATGTTCATCTTCCTTTTGAACATCTGATGTATTAAAATCTGAAAGGTAAAAACAGTTCTCCACATCTAACATATCTATTCTTGATGAGTATTTTTGAGCTAGTCTTATACCTAATATTCCTAACTTTATTATTCTTTTTGGATCTATTCCCTTAATGGAATCAAATGATGATAACATTCTTAAAAAATTAACAGAAAGCATCTTTCTCTTTTCCTCCTATATTTTTTTCTCTTTAAATTATATTACATATTTTCTAAGTTGTAAAACAAATTGGAAGAAAAGAAAAATAATTTGTGATATAATAAATATTAGATATATTTTTAAGGAGGAAAAGAAGTGGACTACATAAACAGTCTTGAAAATAATACTATAAAGAAGATAAAAAAGCTTAAAATAAAAAAATATAGAGAAGAGGAGCAACTTTTTATTGCTGAAGGAAGAAAATTTTTAGATTTTGACTTTGCTCCAGAGATGTTAATTTTCCATGAAGATTACACTATAACTGATGAGATTCAAAAAAAAATAGATAGATTTCAATGTAGAAAAATCAAAGTTTCTGATAAAGTTTTCTCTCAACTTACATCTCAAGAAAACTCACAAGGTGTAATTGTAATATACCCAATGAAAAAAGGGGATCTAAATATCTTAAATAATAATATAGTTGTCCTTGATAAAATAGGAGATCCTGGAAATTTAGGTACTATTATAAGAGTAGCAGATGCAGGTGGATTTAAAGATATTCTTCTAACTAAGGGAAGTGTTGATTGTTGGAATGAGAAAGTTGTAAGAAGTAGTATGGGATCTATTTTAAATATGAATATTATCTATTTAGAAGAGGAAGAGTTGATATCTTTCTTAAAAGAAAAAGAGTATAAAATGGAAGTTACTGCATTGGATAAAACCTCTATTGAATACACTCAAATGTCTTTAAGTAAGAAAAATGCTATTATTTTTGGAAGTGAGGGAAATGGGGTTTCTCAAAGATTTTTAGAAGTTAGTGATGAAAAACTTATAATTCCAATCTATGGAATAGCTGAATCACTTAATGTTGCTATGGCTTGTGGAATTATTCTATATAAAACTAGAGAGATTTTGGGGGCAAAAAATTAATGGAAAAATATAAACATTTAGAGAAAAAAGAGGTTTTTAAAAATAATCATATAGCTGTATATAGTGAAAAATTACAACTTCCTAATGATAAAGTTGTAGAGTGGACATTTACCTCAAAAAGAGAAGCTGTTGGTGTTATTGCTGTTTTTGATGATGATACAACTTTATTGGTTAAACAATATCGTCCTGCTGTTCAACTTGTAACAACAGAGATTCCTGCTGGTATTCTTGAAAAGGGAGAAGATCCTAAAGATGCTGCTCTTAGAGAATTAGAAGAAGAAACAGGTTATAGAGCTGAAAAAATTGAGAAGATCTGTGAATTTTATAGTAGTCCTGGAATAACTGCTGGAAAATTTTATCTTTTCTATGCTGAAAACTTAAAAAAACTCATCAACATTTAGATGAAGATGAGTTTTTAGAAGTTGAAAGAGTACCTTTAAAAGATATTAATATTACATCTCTTTTTGATGCTAAAAGTATGTTGGCAGTTAATTATGCTAAGAAGAAAAGAAATTTATAATTATTTCTTTTGATTATGTTTAAATATATAAAAAGCAACTGCTATAATTATTGCTCCACCCAATAAACTTAAAGTATCTGGTATCTCTCCAAAGAAGATAAATCCTAAAATTATACCAAATACAATAGCTGAGTAATTGTAGATAGACACCTCCGTTGCTTTAGCATATTTATAAGCATATGTGATACCAAATTGTCCTACTGATGCAAAAACTCCAGTAGCTAGCAACAATCCAAGTTGTATAAATGTAGGTTGCACATACTCTGCCAATGCAAAGGGAGCTGTAAAGACTACAGAGATCAATGAGAAATAAAATATAATTGTGTCTGGACTCTCTTTATCTTTTAAATATCTAAGAAGAGTATAAGCAACTCCAGCTGATGCTGCTGACATAATTCCTGATAAACTAGGGAGCATCTCAAGAGAAAATTCAGGCTTGATTACTAACAATGCTCCTAAAAAAGTAATTATAATACTTAAAATTTGCTTATTATCAATCTTTTCTTTTAAAAAGATACATGCCATAATAGTTACAAATATAGGTGATAATTTCCCTAACATACTTGAGTCTGCTAAAGTTAGCTTTGATATAGCATAGAAATTTAACACAACTCCTGCTAAACCAAAACTAGAACGAGCTAATAGAGCAAGTTGATTCTCTCTCCTTCCAAACATAGGAGCAGAAGATTTTTTCAACATAAAAAATGCTACACCTAAACTAATTAAATTTCTAAAGAATACCTTTTCAAACAGCGGTATTCCTGTTACATACTTTACAGTTACACTCATAAATGTAAATCCTAAAGCAGAAATTAACATACAAAAAACTGCTTTTGTTTTATTCGACATATTGTCACTTCCTTTCAATTATATTATTTTATTAAGGGGGCAGATTTTGAAAAAGATAATTATTTTTTTATCACTTACTATGCTTTTATCTGGTTGCATGTTTTCAAAAGCTACCATTAGAAAAAATGAAAAAATTTCAAGATATTTTACTATGGGCGAGGCTGTCCATAGTGATATTGCCAAAAAATACAAAATTGACAACACACCTAACAAGTTACAAGCAGCAAATATAAAATATACTGCTATTAGATTGGACCAGCTTAGAAGATTACTTGGTCGCCCTTTAATTGTAACCAGCTGGTACAGAAGTGGGAAAGTAAATAGAAAAGTTGGTGGCTCTCGAACTTCTGCTCATAGTTCTGGACTAGCTGTAGATATACTATTAAAAAAAGGTTCTCAATATAAAGAGTTCCAAAAAGTAGTAAAATCTAATATGAAATTTGATCAATTAATATATTACCCTAAAAAAGGACATTTGCATATAGGTTTTAAAAAAAATATGAAAAAAGAGAGACGTCAAGTGTTCTGGAAATAGAAAAGGAGCAAAAATGAACATAAAAGATATTTTAGAAAAAAATGAGCTTACTAAAGATGATTTAGTTGCTCTTATGAAGATAGATAACCCTACTGATTTAGATATGCTTTTTAAAAAAGCTTATGAAGTCAAAGCTAAATATGTAGGTAAAAAAGTTTATTATAGAGGACTTATTGAAATAAGCAATGTTTGTATAAAAAATTGCAGATATTGTGGAATAAGAAGAGATAATCACAAAGTTGAAAGATTTTTAATGAATAAAGATGAAATTATGCAAGCTGTAAAATGGATATATGACAACAACTATGGTTCTATTGCTCTTCAATCTGGAGAAAGACAAGATAGTGAATTTGTAGATTTTATAGAAAATATAATTAAAGAGATTAAAAAATTATCTAATGGGAAATTAGGAATCACACTTTCTTTAGGGGAACAATCTTATGAAACATATAAAAGATGGTTTGATGCAGGAGCTCACAGATACCTTTTAAGAATTGAAAGTACCAATGAAAATATATTTAAACATATTCATCCTCAAGATCAAAAACATGAATTTCAAGTTAGAAAAAGATGTTTAGAATTTTTAAGAAATATTGGTTATCAAGTGGGAACTGGAGTTATGATTGGTATGCCAAATCAAACAGAAGAAGATTTAGTCAACGATATTCTTTTTTATAAAGATATGAAAATTGATATGATAGGTATGGGACCATATATTTTACATAAAGATACCCCATTGGGACAAGAATGGGAAGATATAGTTCCTTCCACTGAAAAGAGAGTTGAATTAGGTCTTAAAATGATAGCTATTACAAGAATTTTATTGAAAGATGTAAATATAGCGGCTACTACTGCACTTCAAGGACTTGATCCTCTAGGTAGAGAGAAGGGGCTTTTAGCTGGAGCAAATATTTTAATGCCTACTGCAACACTACAAAATTATAAGGGTAAATATCTACTTTATGATAACAAACCAGGAATTGATGATAGTGTTGAAAGGGCAAAAGCTTCACTAGATGAGAAAGTTAAAAGTGTTGGAGACGAAATAGTATATGGAGAGTGGGGAGATTCTCCTTACTTTAAAAGAAAAAATTCTTAAAACAAAAGCAGCCTCTTAAAATTATTGAGAAGCTGCTTTTATAATTTTATTTAAAAAATCTTTCTAAATCTTCCTCTACCTCTCCTATCCCACCAATATTAAAGTTTTCAATTAAAACCTTAGCTACATTTGGAGATAAGAAGCCTGGTAAAGTAGGACCTAGATGAATATTTTTTACTCCTAAATAAAGTAAACTTAATAATACAATTACTGCTTTTTGCTCATACCAAGATATATTATAAATTATTGGAAGCTTATTTATATCATCTAAATTAAATACCTCTTTTAATTTTAAAGCTATTAAAGCTAGAGAGTAAGAATCATTACATTGCCCTGCATCTAAAACTCTTGGAATGCCATTGATCATTCCTAAATCTAATTTATTATATCTATACTTTGCACAACCTGCTGTAAGTATAACTGTGTCTTTTGGAAGGTTTTTAGCAAACTCTGTATAGTACTCTCTTTTCTTGCTTCTTCCATCACATCCACCCATAACAACAAATCTTTTAATATCTCCATTTTTTATAGCTTCCACTATTTTATCTGCTAATTGAAAAACTTGATTATGAGCAAATCCCCCTATTATCTCTCCTGTTTCAATCTCTTTTGGTGGTAGAGTTCTCTTAGCCATTTCTATTACTTCTGAGAAATCTTTTACCTCTCCATCAATATGTTTACAACCTTCGAAAGATACAAGCCCTGTTGTAAAAATTCTATTTTTATATGATTCTTTAGGGGGAACTATACAATTTGTTGTCATTATAATCGGTCCATTAAAACTTTCAAACTCCTCTTGCTGTTTCCACCAAGCATTTCCATAATTTCCTATAAAATTACTATATTTTTTAAATTTTGGATAATAATGAGCTGGTAACATCTCTGAGTGAGTATATACATCTACTCCTGTTCCTTGGGTTTGTTCTAGTAACATCTCTAAATCTTTTAAATCATGTCCTGATATAAGTATTCCAGGATTTTTTCCAACTCCTATATTAACCTTTGTAATCTCAGGATCTCCATAGTTTTTAGTATTTGCTCTATCTAAAAGCTCCATTCCTGCCACACCATATTTACCCACTTCTAAAACAAGAGCTATTAATTCTTCAACTGTTATATCTTGTTTTAATGTTTCTACTAGAGCTTTCTCTATAAATAGATTTATACTATCATCTATCTCCTTTAAAACTGCTCCATGTTTAAGATAAGCAGCTAATCCTTTTAAACCATATACTATCATCTCTTTTAAACTTCTTTTATCCTCATCTTTTTCAAATAATATCCCTGCTTCTTCTATTTTTACTAAAAATTCTTCCCTTTTAATAGAGATTAAAGCAGCCTTTGATAGACCTTCTTTATTTCCCAATCTATTTAAAAGTTTCTCTTTTACTTTTAATGTTCTCTCTATCTTATCTTTTAAATCTTCACTATTAAAATTAACATTTGTTATTGTTGTAAAAAGATTTTCTATTACTAAAATATCAATCTCTCTTAATTCCTCTTTTCCTTCTTCTCTCAATCTCACTAAAATTTCTGAAATTCCTTTAGTTATATATATTAAAAGATCTTGTAAATACGCTACATCAGAAGTTTTCCCACACACTCCTACTATTTTACATTCTGTACAACCTGCTGTTTCTTGGCATTGATAGCAAAACATTTTATTTTCCATTTTTTACCTCCATAATCATTTTATATTTGTATTATAGAATATTCTCTTCTTATTTTATGTTGCATAAGCAACTGAATTTATGATATAATATAAAATATATGAAAGGAGTAACATGGAAAATATAGATTTTTTAATGAAATTACCAATTTTTTATAATCTTAAAAAGGATGAGATAATTAATATATTAAAATTTTTTAACTATTCTAAAGAAGATTTTGAAAAAAATAATTTTATCTTTGAAATAGGAAAGCCTATTAGTAAAATAGGAATAATTTTATCTGGAGAGATTAATATTATAAAAGAAGATTTTTGGGGAAACAGAAATATTTTGAATAAATTTAAAAGTGGAGAGATTTTTGGAGAGGTTTTTGCTCTTGCTAAAGTTTTGCCAAATAATATATTGGTAGAAACTTCTCAAAATTCTAAAATATTATTTTTAGATTTAACTAACTTCTCAATAGACAATGAAAATAATTCCAATGAAATCTTAAAATTTTTATCTAATATTTTTAAAATATCTTTGAAAAGAAACATTCTCTTTACTGAAAAATTAGAACATATTACTAAAAAAACTATAAGAGAAAAAATTATATCATATCTTTCAACTGAAGCTCTTAAAAATAGATCTAACTCTTTCTTTATAAAGTTTGATAGACAGGAGTTAGCAGATTATCTCTTTGTTGAGAGAAGTGCTCTATCACGTGAGCTTAGTTCTATGAAAAAAGATGGACTAATTGAATATAATAAAAATTATTTTACCTTAATAAAATTACTTGTAACTACTCAGCTATAAATTAAAATTTGAGACTCAAGTTCAAAAAAAATGGGCTTGGGTCTTTT
>JADYUE010000031.1 GCA_021531615.1 Fusobacterium varium
TAATAATCGCTAATACAAAGGCACTTTGTCAAAACCTAGCAATGTGCTGGATAACTGAGCTTAGTTAGATATATTATAGTTTAGAGCAAAGTTTTATATAAAAGTAGAATAGTTTTTTAAAATATCTCTTGCAGTCTCTGCAATATGAAGAGCATTTCCATTTTCAGCTACAAACTCCAAAGATTCTTTCATTTTTTCAAAATCATTTAACTCTTCATAAGCAAAAGCTAAATAATATTTAGAAAAGCATTTACCATAAGTTGTACTTTGTATTTTAAATTTTTTTTCATAAAACTCAATAGCTTCTTGAAACTTATTATTTTCTTTTCCAAGTAAAACTTCAATCTCTTCTATCATAATTTCTATCTCTCTCAATTTTATTTCAGGAATAAATTCATATTTTTTATTATTATCAGTATAACTAAGAATAAAATTACCATTCTTATTTTTAGGTGAATTTTTAAGATTAGTATATATATCTTTTAAATTTCCTAAAAATATTTTTCCCATCTGCCAATTCTCTTTAGAAGAATAAAAAATTCCAAGATTGTAATTATAAGCTACATTAAAATAGAAATTCTCTTTTATTTTTTTCTCAGGAATCTTATGTGCTGTAAGTATAGCTTTTTCATTGTTACCAAGAGAAAAATAACCAACAGCAATATTAAGAAGTAAAAAGTAATATTCAATTCTATTCCTTAATATTCTATTTTCCAAAAGCTCACTATTTTTTTCAATATATTTTTTAGGATCACATTGATAATTTAAAATATCTCCTATATTATGTGTTAATTTAAAAATATAGAAATTTTTAAAAAAACTTATAAGTGGAATAGAGAATATAATTGCTAAAATTACAGAGAGTATATAAGGAATATCTATTTTAAATAAACCATAGGCAATAAGAACACTAAACAATCCTAAAAAACTTGATAATATTTTCATAATCTACACCTAAGCTTTCAAATCATTGCTATTAATAATAATAGCACCACTATTTTTCATAGTTTCAATAGCCTTTATAGAATCATCATAGCTTATATTAACCCCTCTACAACCATCTTCTACAAGATAAACCTTATATCCTAACTCTAGAGCATCTAAAACTGTAAATTTAACACAATAATCAGTTGCTAATCCCATAATATATAGAGTGTCTATATCCTTATCTTTTAATACTTTATCAAAATCAGTTTTATGTTTTTTTCCATTGTCAAAGAAAGCACTATATGAATCTACTTCAGGATCTTGTCCTTTAAATATAGTAAGATCTACACCTTTTAAATTTTTATGAAATTTAGAACCATACTCATTTTCAACACAGTGAACAGGCCACCAAACTTGAGGAAGTCCATTTAATTCTCCTAGCTCTCCTATATTTCCATTTGAATTTATAGCAAAACTTTTATGAGAAGCAGGATGCCAATCTTTTGTACCAATAACAAGATCACTATTTTGATTAAATAGAGAGATAAGTTTATTAGCAACTGGAACAACTAAGTCTCCATTTTTTACAGCTAAAGTTCCCCCTTCACAAAAATCATTTTGAATATCCACAAGAATTAATGCTTTTTTATTCATTAATATTTCCCCCTTTAGAAACATATTTTTAATGTATAGATATATTATAATATAGAAAGAAAGAGAAAGAAACAGTAAAAATTATAAAAGTTAATATCATTAAAACTCCTTGGAAATATTGACATCTATTAAAAAGTGTGTTAAAATAAACTGTTGTTTAAATACACACATCAGTTATTTCTAAGCCAGGTGTCCCAAAGGGATTGCTTAGTTTTGAGGCTGATGGAAGAAAAAACCAAAAATTTAGGAGGAAAAAATGGCAGTAATAACAATGAAACAATTATTAGAAGCTGGAGTTCACTTCGGACACCAAGCAAAAAGATGGAACCCAAAAATGGCTAAGTACATCTTTACAGAAAGAAACGGAATCCACGTAATCGATCTTCACAAATCTTTAAAGAAAATTGAAGAAGCTTACGCAGTAATCAGAGAAATCGCTGAGCAAGGTGGAAAAGTTCTATTTGTAGGAACTAAAAAACAAGCTCAAGAAGCTGTAAAAGAACAAGCTGAAAGATCAGGAATGTACTATGTAAACAACAGATGGCTAGGAGGAATGTTAACAAACTTCGCTACTATCAAAACTAGAATCGAAAGATTAAAAGAATTAGAAAGAATGGAAGCAGATGGAACTTTAGATACTGCTTACACTAAAAAAGAAGCAGCTAACTTCAGAAAAGAATTAGCTAAACTTTCTAAAAACTTAACTGGAATTAAAGATATGAAAGAAGTTCCACAAGCTATATTCGTAGTAGATTGTAAAAAAGAAACTCTAGCTCTTGTTGAAGCAGCTAACTTAGGAATTCCTGTATTCGCTATGATCGATACTAACGTAGATCCAGATCTAGTAACTTACCCAATCCCAGCTAACGATGACGCTATAAGATCAGTAAAACTAATCTCTTCAGTTATCGCTAACGCTATCATCGAAGGAAACCAAGGTAAAGAAGTTCAAGAAGTAGCTTCTGAAGAAATCAATGTAGAAGAAGGATCAGCTGAATAATTAAACTTTCAACTGTGATGTACATTATAGAAGATTTAATAAAATAAAATTTTTATTAGGAGGAAGAAAATGGCAGCAATAACAGCAAGCTTAGTTAAAGAACTAAGAGAAAGAACTGGTGCTGGAATGATGGATTGTAAAAAGGCACTAACACAAATGGATGGAGATATGGATAAAGCCATTGACTATTTAAGAGAAAAAGGAATTGCTAAAGCAGTTAAAAAAGCTGGAAGAATAGCAGCAGAAGGATTAATCTTTGATGCTGTATCAGCAGATCACAAAAAAGCTGTATTAATCGAATTCAACTCTGAAACTGACTTCGTTGCTAAAAACGTAGAATTTAAAGAATTTGGTAAAAAATTAGCAGCTATCGCAATTGAAAGCAATGCAACTACTGTTGAAGCTTTAAATGCAGCTCAATATGCAGAAGGAAAAACAGTTGCTGAAGCAGTTACTGATCTAATTGCTAAAATTGGAGAAAACATGAACATCAGAAGAATCCATGAAACTGTAGCTACAGAAGGATTCGTTGCAACATACAGCCACTTAGGAGGAAAACTAGGAGTTATCGTTGAGATGACTGGTGAAGCTACTGAAGAAAACGTAGTTAAAGCTAGAGACATCGCTATGCACGTAGCTGCTATGGACCCTAAATATCTAAACTCATCAGAAGTAACTACTGCTGATTTAGAACACGAAAAAGAAATTGCTAGAAAACAATTAGAAGCTGAAGGAAAACCAGCTCAAATTATAGAAAAAATTCTTATTGGAAAAATGAACAAATTCTATGAAGAAAACTGTTTAGTTGACCAAATCTATGTAAGAGCAGAAAACAAAGAAACTGTTGCTAAATTTGCAGCACCTCTTGAAGTAAAATCTTTTGCTAGATATAAAGTTGGAGACGGAATCGAGAAAAAAGAAGAAGATTTCGCAGCAGAAGTTGCAGCTCAAATCAAAGGATAATATCAACAAAAGCATAAGGGGATGCAAATAGCATCCCCATTTTTTTAAAAAGTAATAAAATACAGGAGGGGAAAAATGGATAAACCTTTTTATAAAAGAGTGTTATTAAAACTTAGTGGAGAGGCTCTTATGGGAGAGCAAGAATTTGGAATATCATCTGATGTTATCAATTCTTATGCTAGACAAATTAAAGAGATAGTTGAACTAGGAGTAGAAGTTTCAATTGTTATTGGTGGAGGAAATATTTTTAGAGGAATATCTGGAGCAACTCAAGGTGTAGACAGAGTAACTGGAGATCACATGGGAATGCTTGCAACTGTAATAAACTCTCTTGCACTTCAAAATGCTATTGAAAAATTAGGAGTACCAACAAGAGTTCAAACAGCTATAGAGATGCCTAAAATAGCAGAACCTTTTATTAAGAGAAAAGCTCAAAGACACTTAGAAAAAGGAAGAGTTGTAATATTTGGAGCTGGAACTGGAAATCCATATTTTACAACTGATACAGCAGCAGCTTTAAGAGCTATAGAGATGAATACAGAAGCTGTATTAAAAGCTACTAAAGTTGATGGAATCTATGATAAAGACCCTGTAAAATATTCAGATGCAGTTAAATATGACCGTGTAACTTATACAGAAGTATTAAATAAAGATTTGAAGGTAATGGACGCTACAGCTATCTCTCTATGTAGAGAAAATAAACTTCCTATCGTAGTATTTGATTCTTTAACAGAAGGAAATATTAAAAAAGTTATCATGGGAGAAAATATAGGAACAGTCGTAGTGGCTGATTAATTAGGAGGGAAAAGATATGACAGGACAAGAAGTAGTAAAACAATGTAACGAAAAAATGGGAAAAGCTATTGAAGCTACAAAACACAAATTTACAACAATTAGAGCAGGAAGAGCTAACGTATCTATGCTTGATGGAATTAGAGTAGAACAATATGGATCAGAAATGCCTTTAAATCAAGTAGGATCAGTTTCAGCTCCAGAACCAAGATTGTTAGTAATCGATCCTTGGGATAAATCTCTAATCTCTAAAATAGAAAAAGCTATTATGGCTGCAAACTTAGGATTAACTCCAAATAACGATGGTAAAGTTATAAGACTTGTAATGCCAGAACTTACAGCAGACAGAAGAAAAGAATATGTAAAAATGGCTAAAGCAGAAGCTGAAAATGGAAAAGTTGCTGTAAGAAACATTAGAAAAGATGGAAATAACGATCTTAAAAAATTATCTAAAGATAAAGAAAACCCTATCTCTGAAGATGAAGTAAAAACATTAGAAGGAGAAATCCAAAAATTAACTGATTCTCATATTAAAATGATAGATGAGCTTCTAGCTAAAAAAGAAAAAGAAATTACAACTGTTTAATTTAAAATAGTTAAATAAATTTTACCTGTATTCAATCTTAGTAATTAAGATTTTGAATACAGGTTTTTTGTTTCCAAAAATTATTTAATTATGTTAAAATATAAGTGGGCATTAATAAAAATTAGGAGGGAATAAAACATGAAATTAAATCCTATAAAATTAGATGGTGTTTGGACAGAGGGATATGCATTAGATTATTTTACAGAAAACAGTGAGTATGTAGGAGAAGATATTTTTGGTTATCCTGAGTTTAATGTTACATATAGTGAGATTGGAAAATCTTTAAATGAATTGAAGTATCATAAAGATTATACTAAAGCAGTTGAAATATCTGAAGAGGTAGTAAAATTTATAGTTGAAGAGTGGAAATTAAAAGATAAGATAGATGGAATAATCTCAGTTCCACCATCAAAATTTAGATTTATTCAACCAATGTTTCAAGTTACAAAATTAGTTGGAGAAAAATTAAATAAACCTATATCTTTAGACTTTTTTAGTAAATTGACACCTGAAGAGATAAAAAATCTTCCTGTTGAAAAGAAACTAGATCTTTTTAAAAACAGTATTAGAAAAAATAGAAGTCTGACTAAAAAAGGAAGTATTTTATTAATAGATGATCTATATAGTACAGGAATTACTCTTAAAACATTGTGTGAGTTATTAAAAGAGGATAGTAATGTTGAAAATATATATGTGCTTGTAGTGGCTAAAAGTAGTAAAGAAGATTAAGGAAAAAATAAGATGAGCTCTCATTTTTGGGAGCTTATTTTTATATAATTAGATAAAAAATATAGCAAATAAAATTAGTATATAAACAATATATGATATATAAAAAACAAAACTAAATATGTTGAAAAAAGGCTAAAAAATTCCCAAATAAAAATGGTTACGAGCACATATATAAAATAAATAGTTTTATCATAAAATTAATTTTTTAAAATAAATTTATGTGTAGTAATTATTTAAAATGTATTAAAAACAAAAAAAATGTTGACAACTAACCATAATAAATGTATATTTTACTTATGAACACGGGTACAATAAAAATTTAAAAATGGGGTTATTAAAAGTAGGAGGAATAATTATGAAAAAATTTGTTTTTGCTGCAATAGTATCTGCACTTGTTTTAACTGGATGTTCTTCAAATAATGTTAGAACAGCAGGAGTAGAAAGAAAAGTAACTTGGGAATATGCAGGAAGTCTTCCAGCACAAAAAGGATTTGAACACAATATAGGAACAGCAGGAGTATTATCAGGAGTACTTGAAGGAAAATATGTAGTAGTTGGTGGAGGAGCAAACTTCCCTTATGATTCAGTTTTAAATGGAGGAGCAAAAAAACTTTACTCTGATGTTTACTTACTAGAAGAAAAAGATAATAAACTTGAAGTTGTAGAACATATCAATCTTGATAATGAAATTGGATATGGAGCATCTGTAACTGTTGAAAATGGAGTATATTACATTGGAGGATCAGCTAATGCTGATGCAGATAACGACATTCTATTCCTATCTATGAAAGATGGAAAATTAAATGTTGAAAAAGTTGGAGATCTACCATTTACACTTCAAAATGGAGCAGCAGTTGAACACAATGGAAAACTTTATGTAATGAGTGGAAAACAAGGTGGAAAAGCAACTAACAAAATGTATTCATATGATCTTGAAACAAAAGAAGTTGTTGAATTAGCACCAGTTCCAGGACAAGCTACAAGAACTCAAGCAGTTTCACAAGTATTAAATGGAAATCTATATGTATTCAGTGGAGGAGATGCAATAGCATATACTGATGGATACAAATATGATTTTGATAAAAATGAATGGACAGAAGTTGCTTCTGTTGAACTAAATGGAAAAGGAATCTCTCTATTAGGAGCTAACTCAGTAAAACTTAATGATAAAGAGATGCTAGTTATCGGAGGATTCAATAAAGAAGTTTATGACAACGCAGTTGCAAACTTAGGATCACTAAAAGGTGAAGCATTAGCAAACTTTAGAGCAGGATACTTTGGAGCAGATCCAGCAGAATTCAATTGGAACAGAGAAGTTTTAGTATACAATGCTGAAGCAAATACATGGAAATCTTTAGGACAAATTCCGTTTGATGCACCTTGTGGAGAAGGACTTGCAGTAATTGGAAATAAAATATTCTCAATAAATGGAGAAGTTAAACCAGGAGTAAGAACACCTAGAATGTATACAGGAACTTTACTTGCTAAATAGATTTATTTGGAAAACAGGGAAGATTTATATCTTTCCTGTTTTTTTTATTTTTATAATGTGTTAATTTTAAACAAACAGCACTTTTAATATTTAAAAAAAAGTAAAAAAAAACATTGACAAAGATTAAAATATGAGTTATTCTTATACTAAGATATTAATGAACACGTGAACAATTTTTTAAGAGGGTGATTTTTGTTATGATTACACAAAAAGAAATTGCAGAAAAATTAGGAATCAGCAGAACAACAGTTGCCAGAGCAATAAATGGAAGTTCATTAATAAAAGAGGAAACAAAAAAAAAGATTTTAGAATTAGTTAAAGAGATGAATTATGAAAAAAATTTGATTGGTAGTTCTTTAGCTATAAAAAAATCTAAATTGATATATGGCTTAGTTATTGAGTCAAAAAATGAGTTTTACACTCAAGAGATAATAAGAGGATTAGAAAATGCTTCAAAAGAGTATGGAGCATATAACTATAAAATAAAAATTCAAACAACAGATATTAATGATCCAGAAACTCAGATAGAAAAGTTAAAGGAACTTTTGAAAAGTGAAGAGATAGCTGGAATTATTATAACACCTTTAAATAAAGAAAAAATATATGACTTATTAAAACCTTATTTGGAAAAGATAAAAGTAATTTCAGTTGGAATTAGGCTGCATGAGGAGATACCACATATAGGTCCAGATCACAAAAAGCAAGGGAAAATTGCTGGAGCGATTATAAGTAGTTTACTTAGAAAAGATGAGAAGCTTTTGGTTTTGGATAATGGAGATGATAGAATATCTTCAAAGATGTATCTTGAGGGATTTGTTGAGAGAGTTGCAGAAACTGAGATAAGATTGATGGGACCATTCTTTGGTAATGGAATTGATAAAAGTATAGAGTTAATTAATGAAATTTGTTCGAAAGAAGAGATATCAGGAATTTATATAAATAGATATGCTCAAGAGATACTTGAGAGGTTACCTAAAAAAATTTTAAAAGATAAAAGAATAGTAACCAATGGAATAAGTAAAAATCTAAAAAAATTGATAAAAAAGAGAGTTGTCACTGCCACAGTGATGGAGGAAATAGCAACTGAAGGATATAATGCAGGAAAGAAGATGTTTGATATTTTATATAGAGATAAGGGATATGAAGGAAATTGGGAAATATCTAAATCACACATTTTATTTCTTGAAAACTTAGAAGGATAAAATTTTTTATTAAAATAGATTAACACTAAAAAGTATTATGGGAGGTTTATTTATGAAAAAATCATTAAAAGCATTAGGTTTAGGAATGTTATTTGGAGTAATGACAACAACAGCACTTGCGGCAGAATTTGATCTTAAAATGGGAATGGTTGCAGGAACATCATCAAATGAATACAAAGCAGCAGAATTCTTCGCTAATAAAGTAAAAGAAAAATCAAATGGAAGAATTGAAATAGCTCTTTTCCCTAACGGACAACTTGGAGACGACAGAAGCATGATCGAACAAATCGCTGGTGGAGCTCTAGACTTTACATTTACTGAAATTGGAAGATTCTCTATATTCTACCCAGAAGCTGAAGTATATGTATTACCTTATATGATTAAAGATTTTGCTCACGTTCAAAGAGCTACTTTTGATACTGAATTTGGTAAAAATCTTATGACTAAAGTTCATGATGATTTAGGAATTACAATTCTTTCTCAAGCTTACAATGGAACAAGACAAACTACATCAAATAAAGCAATCAATACTCTTGCAGATATGAAAGGACTTAAATTAAGAGTTCCAAATGCACCATCAAACTTAAACTATGCAAAATATACTGGAGCTGCTCCTACACCAATGGCATTCTCAGAAGTATATCTAGCTCTTCAAACAAACTCTGTTGATGGACAAGAAAACCCATTATCAGCTGTAAGAGCTCAAAAATTCTATGAAGTTCAACCATACCTAGCAATGACTAACCACATTTTAAATGACCAATTATATGTAGTTGGAAACATGACTATGGAAGAATTACCAGAAGATCTTCAAAAAGTAGTTAAAGATGCAGCAGAAGAAGCAGCTAAATATCATACTCAATTATTCGTTGAAGAAGAAGCTAGCTTAAAAGATTTCTTTAAACAAAATGGTGTAACTATTACTGAACCAGCTCTTGGAGATTTCGAAAAAGCAATGCAACCAGTTTACGACGAATACATTAAGAAAAATGGAAAACTTGGAGAAGATGCTATAAATCAAATTAACGCAGTTAAATAATTAAAGTAAAAAATTAAGGTGGGAAAAAATGAAAGTGTTTGATAAGTTAGAAGAATGGGTTGGAGGAACACTGTTCGTAATAATGTTCATTGTTCTTGTAATGCAAATTACAGCAAGACAAGTATTAGGAACACCTCTTATGTGGAGTGAAGAATTATCTAGTTTAATATTTACATATGTTGGAATGTTAGGAATTAGTATGGGTATAAGAAGTCAACAACACGTATTGATTGACTTCCTATTTACAAGATTTTCTCCTAGAGTTCAAAAGATAGTATTTACATTAACACAAATGATAATTTTTGTTTGTATTATCTTTATGGGGTATCTTGGAAATCTTTTATATCAAAAGAAATGGATATTTGAATTAGTTTCATTAAAAATTTCTGCTGGTTGGATGTATTTAGCACTACCAATAGTTTCAATACTAATGATGGTTCGTTTCTTCCAAGCATACAAAGAAAATTATGATAATAAAAGAGTATTAATTAGTCCATATGTATTTTTAGCTGCACTTGTAGTTATAGTAGGATTAATAGTTTATGATCCAAAAGTATTTAAAGTACTAAGATTATCTAATTACTATAAATTTGGAGAGATGTCAGGATTTGTAACTATTGCAGTATGGCTTGTAATGATATTTGCAGGAGTTCCAGTAGGATGGTCTCTAATGGCAGCTACAATATTCTATTTTGCTGTAACAAGATGGAATGTACTATATTTTGCTTCTGCAAAACTTGTAGATAGTTTAAATAGCTTCAGTCTTCTAAGTGTACCATTCTTTGTACTTACAGGAATATTGATGAATGGATCTGGAATTACAGAAAGAATCTTTAACTTTGCTAAGGCATTATTAGGACACTATACTGGAGGAATGGGACATGTTAACGTAGCAGCTTCTCTTATCTTCTCAGGAATGTCAGGATCAGCTATAGCAGATGCTGGAGGATTAGGACAACTTGAAATCAAAGCAATGAGAGATGAAGGATATGATGATGATATTTGTGGAGGAATTACAGCAGCTTCATGTATAATTGGACCTCTAGTTCCACCTAGTATCAGTATGATAGTTTATGGAGTTATTGCTAACCAATCAATAGCAAAACTATTCCTTGCAGGATTTGTTCCAGGAGTTTTAACAACAATAGCTCTAATGATAATGAACTATTTTGTTTGTAAAAAAAGAGGATATAGAAAAGCTAAAAAAGCTACTTTCAAAGAACAAGTAGAAGCTTTCAAAAAATCTTTCTGGGCATTATTAACTCCATTCATTATAATTGGAGGAATCTTCTCTGGATTATTTACTCCTACAGAAGCAGCAGTAATTGCAGCATTATATTCAGTTTTCTTAGGGGCATTTATCTATAAAGAATTAACTATAAAATCATTCTTCCAACACTGTGTTGAAGCAATGGCAATCAGTGGAGTTACAGTATTAATGATTATCACTGTTACATTCTTTGGAGACATGATTGCAAGAGAACAAATTGCAATGAAAATAGCTGAAGTATTTATGACATATGCAAGTTCTCCATTAACAGTTCTTGTAATGATCAACTTACTACTATTATTCTTAGGAATGTTTATTGATGCACTAGCACTTCAATTCCTAGTATTACCAATGCTTATACCAGTAGCAGAACAAGTTGGTATAGATCTAGTATTCTTTGGAGTAATGACTACATTAAATATGATGATAGGAATTCTTACTCCGCCAATGGGAATGGCACTATTCGTAGTTGCTCAAGTTGGAAAAATGTCAGTAAGTACAGTAGCAAAAGGAGTTATTCCATTCTTACTACCAATATTTATAACACTAGTATTTATAACAATATTCCCAGGAATCATAACATTCCTACCTAATTTGATAATGGGATAAAAGAAGAGAGGTAAAATCAAATGCCATTAAGTGTAGATATGCCATTAGAACAACTAGAAAAATATAAGGGTATCAGCCCAAAACCTGAAGACTTTGACCTTTATTGGTCAAGGTCTTTAGAGGAACTAAAAGAACTTCCTAAAAAATTTAGAATAGAGAAAAATGAATTTGAAACACCATATTGTGAATGTTTTGATCTGTATTTTCAAGGGGTTGAAGATGCAACAATTCATGTAAAATATTTGAAACCTAAGAATATAAAAGAAGGAGAGAAGATCCCTGCAATATTAGAGTTTCATGGTTATGGTGGATGCAGTAAAGACTGGACATATAAACTTCCATATGTGGCTTGTAATATAGCTGTTTTCTCTATGGAATGTAGAGGCCAAATGGGAGATTCTACTGATAGTTTTGGAGTTGATAATCACTTTAGAACTTGTAATTTAATAAGAGGTGTAATGACACCAGAGAATTTATATTATAAGAAGGTATTCTTAGATGCAGTGAGATTGGCTGAAATAGTAATGGAATTTGAGTTTATAAACAATAAAAATGTAGGGACAATGGGCTATTCTCAAGGTGGGGGAATAGCTCTTGCTCTTGCAGCACTAAGGCCAGATATAAAAAGTGTTTTTGCTGTGTATCCATTTTTAAGTGACTATTTAAGATGTTGGAACATGGATACAGGAGCAGCTTATGAGGAGATCAAAGATTATTTTAGACAGAGAGATTCTCAACATAAAAAAGAAAAAGAGTTTTTTAATAATTTAGGGTATGTTGATATAGAAAATATGGCTCATTGGATAAGAGCCGATGTTACAATGACAACTGGTTTAATGGATAAAACTTGTCCCCCATCAACTCAATTTGCTACATATAACAAATTGGTTTGCAGGAAAAGACATCTTATATTTCCAGAGTATGGACATGAGGATATGTTAAATGGCTTACATGATGAAAATATATTGTGGGCATTGGAACTTTTAAAAAAATAGTAAAAACAAGGAGAAAAAATTGAAGATAGTAGGAATAGATATTGGTGGAACAATGATAAAATATGGATTGATATCTTTAACTGGAGAGATATTAGCTAGTGGAGCAAGAAAACTATATATAAAATATTAGTCAAACTATGACAAATATATAAATATATAGAAAAACACTCTGCGTATATGGAAACATGTGCGTACCTCGGTTTTAATGCTAAGAATGCCTAAAGCCTTAAACACTAAAACATAGAGATGAAATAAACTCAAGTGTGAATGTGGCGAAAGCAGAAAAAAGTTTTAAGGATACCATATGCTGAAATAAAACCCTATAGGATTAAATAACTTATAGGTGCTAAGTGGTGTAACAATGGCTGTTTAGCAGGGAATATCTGAATAGGATAACCCTCAACGACTATCCCTTGGCGAGGGAGTAAAACCTCAAGCAAATGGAGGAAGAAAAATACCGACACTGACTGCCTACTAGGTAAAAGTGGACAAATAGTCTTTGCACGTCTTGAAAGAGAGTGGTAATTAGGGTGACCGAAATTACTTCAATAGAGTTGCGTCTATTGGAAAAAGTTATTGAACTTATACTAAAAGTTGTACATTGACAATTTTATATAAATTAAGATTTTTCTGAACTTATGGTATAATATTATCATGAGGTGAAGAGTATGATTAGAGGATATAGAATAAAGATATTTCCTAAAGAAGAACAGAAAAAGATGATACATAAAAGTTTTGGTTGTACAAGATTTATCTATAATTGGTGTATAGATAGAATATCTGAAAACTATAATGAAACTAAAAAGACACTAAGTTCTATTGAATTACAAAAAGAGATAGTTATTTTGAAAAAACAAGTTGAATACTCTTGGTTAAATGAAGTTAGTGCTAATATGTTGAAACAGGTAACTATTGATTGTAGTAATGCCTATAAAAGATGGTTTAAATTAATTAAACAAAATAACAATATCAAAGGTAAACCTAGATATAAATCTCGTAAATCAAAACAGAATTGTCCTACTAGAACTGATAGAATGACTTTCAATGGAAGATATGTTCATCTTGAAAAAATAGGTGTTGTTAAACTATCAAAAGTTAAAATAGCTTTAGATGGGAAATTGATGAATGCTAGATTAAGTTTTGATGGGCTAGATTATTGGTTATCTTTTGGTGTTGAATATAAAGATGTTCAATTAGAGGAGAAACCAAAAACAGAACCCATAGGAATAGATTTAGGATTAAAAACTTTAGTATATTGTTCTAATGGAAATACTTACGAAAAACCTCATACTAAGATAATAGATAAAAAGATAAAACATCTTCAACGTAGAATAAGCAAGATTTATCAACCTATGATTGATTATTGTAAGGAAACGAGAACCAAGTTTTCTACTTTAAAAAAATCTAATAACTTAATAAAACTTGAAAAAGAACTACGTAAATATCAGATTAGAAAAACAAATATATTAGATTCTAATATTCATAGAATAACTTCTGATTTAATTAAAATAAATCCAGAAAGAATAGTAATTGAAGATTTAAATATAAAGGGTATGATGAGTAATCATAAATTAGCAAGAAGTATTCAATCATCTAAATTTTATGAAGTTAGAAAACAATTAGTATATAAGTGTAAAAATAATAATATTAAATTGATAGTAGCGGATAGATTTTATCCTTCATCTAAAACTTGTAGTAGTTGTGGAAAGATAAAAGATGACTTAAAATTAAAAGATAGAGTTTATAGATGTCCACAATGTGGAACAATAATTGATAGAGATCTAAATGCTGCAATAAATTTAAGTAGAATATCTTAATTTATATAAAATAGTGAGACTGCTCTCACGAATTTAAGCCTATGGAGAGTTAAAACCACTTGAGTAGTTGCGACGAAAAAGAATTCAAAGAAGTAGGAAATATTAAAATGTACAACTTTGTATAAGTTTAATATAGCAGAGACATCAACTGAAGCCGATAAGGGAGTAGAAAATCTTTTCAATAAACTTGTAACTATAGTTGAAAGTTACTCAAAAGAGGAGATACTAGGAATAGCAGTATCTGGTACAGGACAAATAGATGGAAGTATAGGAAAAGTTGTTGGTGGGAATGATATTATCCCTGGGTGGATAGGAACAAACTTAGTTGAGAGATTAGAAAATAAATTTTCTCTACCTGCTGTTTTAGAAAACGATGTAAACTGTGCAGCATTAGGTGAAAAGTGGTTAGGAGCAGGAAGAGGAGAAAAGGATTTTATTTGTATAACTATAGGTACAGGTATTGGAGGAGGAGTTGTTTTAAACAATGAAATCCTAAGAGGAGATACTTGTGTAGCAGCTGAGTTTGGTCATATTCAAATAGTTAAAGATGGAATCCAATGTTTATGTGGAAAAAAAGGTTGTTATGAAAGATATGCTTCAGCCACTGCACTAATGAGAATGGCTAAAGAGGCAACTGGAAAAGATATGAATGGAAAAGAGATTTTTGATTTAGAAAAATCTGGAGATCCAACAATGAAAAAAATAATAAGTGAATGGGTAGACTATTTTACAGATGGTCTAAGCACTATAGCTTATATTTTCAATCCATCATTAATTGTGATAGGTGGAGGAGTAACAAAACAAGGAGATTATCTTCTTGATAAATTTAATGAAAGTTTAAGTTCTAAATTAGGGCCAAATTTTAAAAAGAACTTAAAATTAAAATTTGCAGAGTTAGGAAACAATGCAGGAATGTTAGGAGCAACATATTTATTACTAAAAAAAGTGGGAAGAATTTAGTTATAGATAAAATAAAAAGATAAATATATTATCAAGGAGCAGAGAACAATGATATATGGAGAAATAAGAGAGTTAAATCAATATAGAGGAATTTCTGAAAATTTAGACAAAGCTATTGATTATATTTTAAGTGGAAAATATAAAGATGGAGTTCCTGGAAAAAATGAGGTAGATGGAGATAATTTATATTTTAACTATCCAAATTGTCCAATGACAAAAGAGTTAAAAGATGGGTTCTTTGAAGGACATAAACAATATATAGATATTCATGTTGTTATTTCAGGAGAGGAAAACTTAGGATATACTCCACGTTCAGAAGTAACTTTAACAAAAGAGTATGATGAAGCAGGGGATTATGAATTATATGATGGTGAAGTAAAAAATATGTTCCATTTAACACCTGAAAGATTTGTTATGTTTTTCCCTGAAGAACCACATATGGCATTATTAAAAGTTGGAGAAGTAAAACAAATAACAAAAGTTATTTTTAAAGTTTTAGTTTAATTATATAAGCTAAGGGAGAAGATAAAAATGAGTAAATTTGAACAAGTAAAAGGAAAATTAATAGTTTCTTGTCAAGCTTTAGAAGATGAACCATTACATAGTTCATTTATTATGGGAAGAATGGCATATGCTGCTTTTGTAGGAGGAGCATCTGGAATCAGAGCAAATACAGTAGTTGATATTCAAGAGATCAAAAAAAATGTAGATCTTCCTATAATTGGAATAATTAAAAAACAATATGGAGATAACCAAGTATACATCACTCCAACTATGACAGAGATAGAAGCTCTAGTAGCTGAAGGTGTAGATGTAATAGCACTTGATGGAACAAAAAGAGAGAGACCTGATGGAAGAACTCTTGAAGATCTAATGAAAGAAGCTAAAACAAAATATCCAAATCAAATGTTTATGGCAGATATCTCTTGTGTAGAGGAAGCTGTTGAAGCTCAAAGAGTTGGATTTGATATAGTTGGAACTACATTAGTAGGATATACAGAGTACACTAAAGGAAACGATCCTTTAACTGAGTTAGAAAAAGTTGTAAAAGCTATTTCAATTCCAGTTATTGGAGAGGGAAATTTAGATACTCCAGCTAAAGCAAGAAAAGCTCTTGAAGTAGGGGCTTATGCAGTAGTTGTTGGTGGAGCTATAACAAGACCTCAACAAATAACTAAAAAGTTTGTTACAGAGATGGCAAAATAATTGAGTGATAAAACTTCTTAACATAAAGTTAGGAAGTTTTTTTATATGTTTATGATAATTTTTTATACTAAAAGAGAGGATAAAAATAGAAAATTTAAATATAGATTAAAGAGAATTTATAATTATAAAACAATAGTTTGATAATTATATTGAGGGAAAATAAAAAAAAAGTTTGAAAAATTAAAGATATGTATTTTAAATTGACATAGAAAAATTAATTTAAAATAAATATGAAAGAGTAGAAAAAAAAGGAGCAAAAAAATTTATAAAAAGAGGGATAGAAAATTAAAAACTACACATAAAAAGAGCAAAAAATACACGTTAATTTTCTTGAAAAAATAGAGTATATGCTATACACTTCATAGTAGATAAGTTTATTTGTTTATAGAAAAGATAAGTGGGGATAATAAGGGTATTAAATAAATTTTAAATAATATTTGAGGTGAGAATTTTGAAAAAAACTAAAATCGTTTGTACGATAGGGCCAAAATCTGAATCAGTAGAAATGCTAGGAAAATTACTAGATGCAGGAATGAACATGATGAGAATGAACTTCTCTCACGGAGATTACGAAGAACACGGAAATAGAATAAAAAATTTAAGACAAGTAATGGCTGAAACTGGAAAAAGAGCAGCTATTGTATTAGATACAAAAGGACCTGAAATCAGAACTATTAAACTTGTAAATGGTGAAGATGTAAAAATCGTTGCAGGTCAAAACTTTACATTTACTACAGATAAAACTGTTATAGGAGATGCAACAAGAGTTGCAGTAACTTATGAAGGATTCACTTCAGACTTAAAAGCTGGAGATACAGTTCTTGTAGATGATGGATTATTAGAATTCACAGTTACTGAAGTAGTTGGAAATGAAGTAAGATGTGTTGCTCAAAACAACGGAGAATTAGGAGAAAACAAAGGAGTTAACCTACCTAACGTATCTGTAAATCTTCCAGCACTTTCTGAAAAAGATATTAACGACTTAAAATTCGGATGCGAACAAGGAATTGATTATGTAGCAGCTTCATTCATCAGAAAAGCTGACGACGTAAGAGCAGTAAGAAGAGTACTAGATGAAAACGGTGGACAAAATGTTCAAATTATCTCTAAAATAGAAAACCAAGAAGGAGTAGACAACTTCGAAGAAATTCTTGCTCTATCTGATGGAATCATGGTAGCAAGAGGAGACCTTGGAGTAGAAGTTCCAGTTGAAGATGTACCAGTAGCACAAAAAATGATGATCAACAGATGTAATGCAGTTGGAAAAGTTGTTATTACAGCTACTCAAATGTTAGATTCAATGATCAAAAACCCAAGACCTACAAGAGCAGAAGTAAACGACGTTGCTAATGCAATACTTGATGGTACAGATTGTGTAATGCTTTCTGGAGAATCAGCAAAAGGAAAATATCCAGTAGAAGCAGTTACTGTAATGGCTAGAATTGCTGAAAAAATGGATCCATTAGTAAAACCAACAAATAAATGTGCTAACGAAGAAATAACAATCACTTCAGCAGTTGCAAAAGGAACAGCAGAAGTAAGCGAATCTTTAGGAGCAAAAGTTATAGTTGTTGCAACTCAATCAGGAAGAGCAGCTAGAGACATGAGAAGATACTTCCCAACAGCAACAATCCTAGCTATAACAAACAACGAAAAAACAGCTAACCAATTAATGATTTCAAGAGGAGTAGTTCCATTTGTTGATGGAAATGCAGAAAGCTTAGATTCATTCTTCGCACTAGCTGAAAAAGTAGCAGTAGAATTAGGATTAGCTACAACTGGAGATATCATCGTAGCAACTTGTGGAGAAAGCGTATTCAAACAAGGAACTACAAACTCTGTTAAAGTAATAGAAGTAAAATAATTTTTTAAGAAAAATTTTAAATAAAATTTAAACTATGGTATAATTTTGATAGAACAAAAAAACTAGGAGGTTTTTTAAAAATGACAAGAATAGCTGATGTAGTAGCAAGAGAAATCCTTGACTCAAGAGGAAACCCTACAGTAGAAGTAGACGTAATACTAGAATGTGGAGCAAAAGGAAGAGCAGCAGTTCCATCTGGAGCTTCAACAGGAGCTTATGAAGCAGTAGAATTAAGAGATGGAGATAAATCAAGATACCTTGGAAAAGGTGTTCTTACAGCTGTAAACAATGTAAACACAGAAATCAAAGAAGCAATCTTAGGAATGGACGCATTAGATCAAGTTGCAGTAGATACAAAAATGATCGAATTAGACGGAACTCCTAACAAAGGAAGACTAGGAGCAAATGCAATTCTTGGTGTATCTTTAGCAGTAGCTAAAGCAGCAGCAGAAGCATTAGGAATGCCTCTATACAAATATCTTGGAGGAGTAAACACTAAAGAATTACCTCTACCAATGATGAACATCCTTAACGGAGGATCACACGCTGACTCTGCAGTTGACGTTCAAGAATTCATGATCCAACCAGTTGGAGCAAAAGATTTCAAAGAAGCTATGAGAATGGGATGTGAAGTATTCCACCACTTAGGAAAACTATTAAAAGCTAATGGAGATTCTACTAACGTAGGAAACGAAGGTGGATATGCTCCTGCTAAAATAAACGGAACTGAAGGAGCTTTAGACCTTATGGTTGAAGCTATCAAAAAAGCTGGATATGAACCAGGAAAAGATATAACTTTCGCAATGGACGCTGCATCAAGTGAATTCTGTAAAGAAGTAGCACCTGGAAAATTCGAATACCACTTCGAAAGAGAAGGAGGAGTTACTAGAACTTCTGAAGAAATGGTTGAATGGTATGCAGGACTTGTAGAAAAATATCCAATCAAATCTATCGAAGATGGATTAGGAGAAGACGACTGGGCTGGATGGCAACTATTAACAGCTAGACTAGGAGAAAAAGTTCAACTAGTTGGAGACGACCTATTCGTAACTAACACTGAAAGACTTAAAAAAGGAATTGAATTAAAAGCTGCTAACTCAATCCTTATCAAACTTAACCAAATCGGATCATTAACTGAAACTCTAGATGCTATCGAAATGGCTAAAAGAGCAGGAATGACTGCAGTTGTTTCTCACAGATCTGGAGAAACTGAAGATGCTACAATAGCTGATATCGCTGTTGCAACAAACGCAGGACAAATCAAAACTGGATCAACTTCTAGAACTGATAGAATGGCTAAATACAACCAATTACTAAGAATAGAAGATGAACTAGGAGCTACTGCTCAATACAAAGGATTAGATGTATTCTACAACCTTTCAAAATAGTTTAAATCTTAGGGACTGACATTATGTCAGTCCTTTTTTTCGTCACTAAAAACAAAAAAATAATTTTGTAACATAAATGACATATAAAAAGGATAGAATATTAACATAAAATCCTTTTAGAAAATATTAATATTACACACGAAAAATAAAGAGCTGGAGCATAAAATTCAGCTCTTTTTATTTTGACTAAAACTGTAATTTATCTAGCTAAGCTAGGTTCTCTAATATATCGTTAGTTTTACAGCAAAGTACCTTTGCATTAGCGATTATTAGTCAAGTTAAGTTATCTCTATTTCTTTTTTAACATCAATTTGACTTCATGTCAGTGAATAAAGAATCCCTAAGCTCATTCCGTTGAAAATGCAAAACTCGCTTCGCAAGCTTCGCTCAAACACGTTGCATTTTCTTAACTGCATTTCGCTAAGGGCTTCTAATATTCACTTCCAAATTACGTCAACTTGATGTTAAGGAAATAATATTTTTACTTTTTATTAGAATGATAAATTATAGTCTATAATAATCTTTTTACTATTTGAAAAATAAAGAAAAGTATGATAAAATGTATAGAAATAAAAACACAGAGGTAAAATTTATGGTAACAAGAAATAATGTATTTTTAACATCTTCATATTATTACTGCTAATAGAGAATGCAATAAGAATTAAAGTATATATTTATTCTTAAAACATTCTCATTTTGTCATGCAATAGCAGTTAAATAATAATGAGAGATGTATTAATGGATAGAGAAAGCCTATTGATACTGTCAATAGGCTTTTATTTTTCTTTGAAAATATTGGCCTTTGTGATAAAATAATATAGAAAAAATGAGGGAGGATACAGGATGGAAAACGTATTTGATGTGCTTGTAGAACGTGGATATTTAAAACAATTTACTCATGAAGAAGAGATGAGAGAGATATTAGGGAAAGAGAAAGTAACATTCTATATAGGATTTGATCCAACAGCTGACAGTTTACATGTTGGACACTTTATAGCTATGATGTTTATGGCTCATATGCAAAAACATGGACACAGACCTATTGCTCTAGTAGGTGGGGGAACTGCTATGATAGGAGACCCTAGTGGAAGAACAGATATGAGAAAGATGATGACTAAAGAAACAATAGCTCATAATGTTGCTTGTATCAAAAAACAAATGGAAAAATTTATTGATTTCTCAGAAGGAAGAGCTATTCTTGAAAACAATGCAGATTGGTTATTAGGACTTAACTATATTGATTTTATAAGAGATATTGGAGCTCACTTCTCAGTAAACAGAATGCTAGCTGCTGAATGTTTTAAAACTAGAATGGAGTCTGGACTTTCTTTCTTAGAATTTAACTATATGTTAATGCAAGGATATGACTTCTTAGTTTTAAATAAAAAATATGGTTGTACAATGGAACTTGGTGGAGATGACCAATGGTCAAATATGATTGCAGGAGTAGAATTAATTAGAAAAAAAGAACAAAAACAAGCTTATGCTATGACTTGTACTCTACTTACTAATAGTGAAGGTAAGAAAATGGGAAAAACAGCAAAGGGAGCTTTATGGCTTGACCCAGAAAAAACAACTCCACATGAATTCTATCAATACTGGAGAAATGTTGATGATGCTGATGTAGAAAAATGTCTAGCTCTATTAACATTCTTACCTATGGATGAAGTAAGAAGATTAGGAGCTCTTGAAGGAGCAGAAATTAATGAAGCTAAAAAAGTTCTAGCTTATGAAATAACAAAAATGATTCATGGTGAAGAGGAAGCTATGAAGGCTAAATCTGCAGCAGAAGCATTATTTGGAGCAGGACAAGATATGAGTAATGTTCCAGCTGTTGAAATATCAGAGGAACAATTAGGAACTGGAATTGTAGATCTATTAGTTGAAAAAGGTGTTATGAAAACTAAAAGTGAAGGAAGAAGACTTGTTCAACAAAATGGATTAAGTGTAAATGATGAAAAAGTAAAAGATTTTGCTATGCCTGTAACAAGAGAACTTTTCAAAGATAATGAGTTCTTAGTAAAAATGGGTAAAAAGAAATTCTATAAAGTAGTTTTAAAATAATCATAAGGTGAGTTTATTGGTTGATGTTATATTGAGAAAGATGGAGGAAAAGGATATTCCAGCTCTATATGAGAATATTCATTTGAATTATGTAAAAAAGTACTTCCCTGACTCTGAAAAGGAGCAGTGGGAAGCTCATAAAAGATGGTATAGTTTTGTTATCAACTCTCCATCATATCTTTTTTATACTGTTGAAAGTTTAAGTAGAGAATTTTTAGGAACAGTAAAATTTGAATTGGAAGGAAAAAGAGAAGCTGTAGTAAGTGTGTATCTTGTAAAAAGTATAAGAGGGAAGGGATATGCTGAAACTGTACTTCTCAATAGCATCAATGAACTCACTTTTGAAAAGCCTCAATTAACTAAGATTTCTGCCTATATATTGGAAGAAAATGAGATTTCACAAAAAGTTTTTAGAAAAGTAGGATTTCAGAGAAAAAAATTAAAAGATTTTAATGGAACAGAACATATCTTATTTGAAAAAAAATTAAAAACTTTAGAGGGAAAAACTATGACAAAAAAAGATAAAGTAAAAAAAATACTTGAAATATTACATGAAAAGTTTGGTAATCCTAAGTGTGCTTTAGATTATCAAACTCCTTTTGAGCTTCTTGTGGCTGTTATTCTGTCTGCTCAATGTACAGATGTAAGAGTTAATATGGTAACTAAAGAGATGTACAAAAAAGTTAATACTCCAGAACAATTTGCTGCTCTTCCAGTTGAAGAGATAGAAGAGATGATAAAGAGTACAGGATTTTTTAGAAATAAAGCTAAAAATATAAAGCTTTGCAGTGAACAACTTTTATCTGAATATAATGGTGAAATTCCACAGGAGATGGATAAACTTGTAAAATTAGCAGGAGTTGGAAGAAAAACAGCTAATGTTGTAAGAGGAGAGATATGGGGATTGGCAGATGGAATAACTGTTGATACTCATGTAAAAAGATTATCTAATTTAATAGGGCTGGTAAAAAATGATGATCCTATAAAAATAGAAAAAGATCTTATGAAAATAGTTCCAAAAGAATCTTGGATAGACTTTTCTCACTATTTAATTTTACAGGGAAGAGACAAATGTATAGCTAGACGACCTAAGTGTAGTGAGTGTGAGATAAAAGAGTATTGTAACTATGGAAAAAATAAAGATAAATAATCATTTTAATTCTTGACAAACCTAATAAGGAATGATATAGTTTAGTAGTAAGAAATGTAATTTATTTATGGAAATTCAAGGAGAGGATAAATATGAGAGTTTATCTAGATAATAATGCTACTACTAAGATGGACAATGAAGTTTTTGAGGCAATAGTACCTTACTTAACAGAATATTATGGAAATGCTTCTAGTTTACATCTTTTTGGTAAAGAAACTAATAAAGCTATGAATGAATCTAGAGAAACAATAGCTAAATACTTAGGTTGTGAACCTAATGAAATAATATTTACTGCATCAGGAAGTGAATCAGATAACTTAGCTATTAGAGGAATAGCAAGAGCATATAAAAATAGAGGAAAACATATAATCACAAGTCCAATAGAGCATCCAGCTATTAAAAATACATTAAAAGATTT
Source organism: Fusobacterium varium (assembly GCA_021531615.1). NCBI lineage: Bacteria > Fusobacteriati > Fusobacteriota > Fusobacteriia > Fusobacteriales > Fusobacteriaceae > Fusobacterium > Fusobacterium varium. The sequence continues at coordinate 23,126 of JADYUE010000031.1, forward strand.
ACAAGATGAAGGATATGAAGTAACTACTCTTCATGTAAATAAAGATGGAGTTATTGATGTAGAAGAACTAAAGAAAGCTATAAAAGATGACACTATATTAATAACAGTAATGCATGCAAACAATGAAACTGGTGCATTCCAACCTATCGAAGAGATTGGAAAAATAGCTAAAGAAAATAGAATTATATTCCATGTTGATGCTGTTCAAACTATGGGAAAAGTTGATATTAAACCAAAGGAAATGGGAATAGATCTTCTTTCTTTCTCTGGACATAAATTCTATGGACCTAAGGGAGTAGCAGCACTATTCTGGAGAAATGGAGTTAGATTTGGAAAAGTTCTTACTGGTGGAGGACAAGAGGGAAAAAGAAGACCAGGAACTTCAAATGTACCAGGAATGGTAGGAATGGCAAAAGCTCTTGAAATATCTTATAGAGATATGGAAGCAGAGTTTAAAAGAGAAGAGGAATTAAGAGACTACTTTGAAGCTGAAGTATTAAAAAGAATACCAGAAGTAGTTATAAATGCTAAAAATACAAAGAGATTACCAGGAACTTCAAGTATAACATTTAAATATCTTGAAGGGGAATCTATCCTATTAAGTTTAAGTTATAAAGGAATTGCAGTAAGTTCTGGTTCTGCATGTTCATCAGATGACTTACAAGCATCACATGTACTTTTAGCAATGGGAATAGCTCCAGAATTTGCACATGGAACTATTAGATTTGGTTTAGGAAAATACAACACTAAAGAAGAGATAGATTATACACTAGATTCTTTAGTAGAAGTTATTGAAAGACTTAGATCAATATCACCACTTTGGAATGAATATAAGAATAGTAAATAAGAAGGAGTATAAAAATGCAATATACAGAAAAAGTAATGGAACATTTTATGAATCCACACAATGTAGGAGTTATTGAAAATCCATCAGGATATGGAAAAGTAGGAAATCCATCTTGTGGAGATATTATGGAAATATTTATTAAAGTTGAAGACAATATTATAACAGATGTAAAATTTAGAACATTTGGATGTGCTTCAGCTATAGCAAGTTCTTCTGTTTCAACAGATCTTATCATGGGAAAAACTGTTGAAGAAGCTCTAGAATTAACAAATAAAAAAGTTGTAGAGGCATTAGGAGGATTACCACCTGTAAAAATGCACTGTTCAGTATTAGCAGAAGAAGCAATAAAACTTGCTATTGAAGATTATCTTTCAAAAAAGGAAAAATAATTAGATAAGTATATAATAAGGTATATAAGCTTTTGTAAGTTTGTGATATAATTTACAAGAGCTTATTTTTTATTATTGAGGAGATGGAAAATGAAGAGAATTATAGGGGTATTATTTTGTATAATGTTGTTATCTGTAACAGTTTTAGGAGCTGAAGCAAATAAAGAGGAGAAACCACCATATAAAGCTATACTTCTTGGAGATGATAAGGGGAAAATATATTATTCAGAAAATGCAGATATGATCCATCCACTAGCATCTGTTACAAAGGTTATGACAATAATGGTTGTTTTTGATGAGATAGAAAAAGGGAGAGTAAAACTTACAGACAAGGTAAAAATTTCCACAAAGGTTGCTTCAATAGGTGGAAGTAGAATTTATATGAAAAGAGGAGATATATTTACTCTTGAGGATTTGATTAAAGCCACAGGGATCTATTCAGCTAATAATGCTGCTTATGCTATAGCTGAGTATGTAAGTAATGGGGATATAGATAGCTTCATTAAAAAGATGAATAAGAAGGCTAAAGAGATAGGAGCAGAGGGAGAGCTAGAGTTTCATACTCCAAATGGACTACCACCACATATGACAAAAAAGGGAATGGATATAGGAACAGCTAAAGGAATCTATAAGATGTCAATAGCAGCAGAAAAGTATAAAAAATATATGGAAATAGCTTCTATGAAAAATGAAGAGATAGGAAATGGACAAGATGGAAAGATAAAACTTAGAAATAGAAATCATCTTTTAGGGAAAGAGGGAGTTTATGGAATAAAAACTGGTAACCACTCAAAAGCTGGATATAATATTACAGTAGTTAGTAATAAAGATGATGCTAAGATATTTACAGTTGTTTTAGGAAGCCCAACGTATAAGATAAGAGATAAAAGTGCATTGGAAGAGATAGAGAAATTCCATGAAAATTATAATTATAGAAAAATTGCTGATAAAAATATAGCTCTAGGAAAAGTTTCTGTTTTTAGTGGTGATAGAGATTATATAGAGGTTTACCCAGATAAAGAGTATAAAAAAATATTACCTAAAGATAGTGATATAAAAATTAGCATAAAAAGAAATAAAATGGTAATAGCACCAGTGTCATCAGGAAAAGTTTTAGGAGAATATAGAATAACAATAGATGGAAGTATTGTTCAAAGTGGTAAACTTATTACAAAAGAGCCAGTGAAATTAAGTTTATCATTAACAAAGTATTTTAAAAATAAAAAAGCTGAATAGAAGAATAAAATAGAATAAAAAGTGTCCCTTGAGATAAAGCTGATTTAAAGGAGAGGTACACTTTTTTTTATTGAATTTAAAAATTTTTATTAAAAAAAGAAAAAAAGTTGTTGACAGAAAATAGTAATTGTGATATCATAATCAATATACCGCAGGAAAGCGGAACGCAAAAGAAAAAAAGGACATTAGCAACAGAATAGAGAAAGATGATAAAAATCAACAAACAATAAATTGGTGTAAATATC
>JADYUE010000032.1 GCA_021531615.1 Fusobacterium varium
CGAAAATCACTGGAGTTACTTGAAAATTTATTTGTTTTTTCCACCAACACTATTTGACAAAGAGCCATAACTCCTGCAAAAGAGAGAATAAATAGAGGACGTCTGGTATCTCCAGCAGCTCTTAAAATTGAGGCACCGAAGTTATAAAGCATATTTGCAGGCATTCCTAAAAAATATATTTGCATATATAGAGATGAAAGGTTAATAATCTCTTCAGGAGTTTTCATCATACGGAGCAAAGGCTTAGTTAAAAAAAGTCCAATAAAAAGCATAATAATTCCTGATATTATTGCAGTAGCAATAGAGGTATGCACACTTTCTTGTACACTTTTTTTATCTTTTGATCCATAGTTTTTAGCTACAACAACTCCAGCTCCCATAGATAATCCAATAACTAGATTTAGAAGAAGATTTATTAGAGAGCTTGTAGATCCAACTGCTGCAAGGGCTTCTTCACCAGCAAACTTACCAACTACTACAGTATCAGCAGCATTAAAAAGAAGTTGTAAAGCTTCAGAAAATATTAAGGGGATAGCAAAAATAACTATCTGTTTAAAAAGAGGTCCATTACACATATCTACTTCATATTTTTTCATAAAATCACCATATTATAAGAATATATATATTATTATATTGTATATTGCTCCATTTTTTCAAGAAAATAATAATTAAGAATTTTATTTCTCAAAATTGTAAAATATGTTATACTTTAATTGAATTGTAAAAGTAAAATATAGATGAAAAGGAGGAAATTTAAAGAGAAATTTTCTTTAAAAAAATATATGAAACTATCAAATAATTTAGGAAAAGATTCAGTTTTAGGTTTAGTATTTAAATTAGCAATACCAACAATGTTAGCTCAATTAGTAAATTTACTGTATAGTATAGTAGATAGAATGTATATAGGGCATATTCCAGAGATTGGTGGACTTGCATTAGCAGGAGTTGGAGTGTGTGGACCTATTGTAACTTTTCTTTCATCTTTTGGAACTCTTGTTGGACTTGGTGGGTCAATAATTATGTCTATAAAAATGGGGGAGAGGAGATTTAAAAAGGCTAGATTTGTACTAGCCAATAGTTTTTTGGCTCTTTCAGTAATCTCAATAACTTTAACTATAATATTTTTATTGTTAAAGGATAAATTAATAATGATGTTTGGTGCTAGTACAGTAACTTTTCCTTATGCAAATACCTATTTAACAATTTATACTCTAGGAAGTTTTTTTGCTTTAATGGCAATAGGATTAAACTTTTTTATAACTTGCCAAGGGTTTGCAATGATAGGAATGCTAACTGTTATAATTGGAGCATTAGTAAATATTTTACTAGATACAGTTTTTATTTTTGGTTTAGAAATGGGAGTTGCCGGAGCAGCTTGGGCAACAGTAATTGCTCAAATTACATCTTTTGCCTTTGCTTTTAGATTTTTAACAAGTAAAAAAATAAAAATTCCTATTACATTTAAAGGATATTCATTTGAAATCGTTCAAGATATAATAAAATTTGGATTTTCACCATTTTTTATCTTAACAACTGATAGTATTATTTTAATAGCTTTAAATGCTATGTTACAAAAATATGGTGGAATAACTCAAGGAGATCTATTAGTATCTGGAGCAACTATAATTCAAAGTTATCTATTACTTATTACAGGTCCACTTATTGGACTTTCAGGAGGAACACAACCACTTTTAAGTTTTAACTATGGTGCAAGACAGATTGAAAGAGTAAAAAAGGCAGAGAAATATATAGTTATTTTTGCTTTGGTGTTAACAACTACAATGTTTATATTAACACCGTTTATATCACCATATTTTATCTCACTATTTACTGATGAAGTAAATTTAGCAGAGGTAGCAAGATGGGGAATAAAAGCAAGTGTATGGGGAATAATTCCTCTATCTTTCCAATATTGTTTTGTAGATGGATTTACTGCTGTTGGAAGAATAAAAACAGCCTTCTCTCTATCTATGTTTAGAAAGATGATATATATGGGAAGTACTTTCTTTTTACCAGCTATCTTTGAGGCAAGATCAGCTTTTTATGCTCAACCAGTAAGTGATATTTTGGGAGCAATAGCTTCAACAACAGTTTTTTACTTTATTTTTAATAAACATTTAGAAAGAAGAAAAAAGGTATTACAATAAAAAGTCCTTGACTTTATTGAATATTATGATATAATAAATAGGTAATTAAATAAGTTGGATAAAGTAGAAACGCCTGTTTCTCACCTTATGGGTTATGGCTTGCATAAGGTTGATAAAATTTTAATAGAGTACGAGATTATTAATCCTCTATTTTTAAAATTTGTGTAATAACAGGGCGTATATTGTCCTGTTTTTTTATTGTGTAACTGATGGAGGTGTTGAATATTTCTGACAAAATTAGAATCAACGAAAAAATAAAAGGAAGAGAATTTAGAATTATCTCTTCAACAGGTGAACAATTAGGAGTTATGTCTGCAAATGAAGCATTAGAGCTAGCAAGACAAGAGGACCTAGACTTAGTTGAGATAGCTGCAACTGCAAAACCACCTGTATGTAAAATAATGGATTTTGGAAAATACAGATATGAACAAACTAGAAAGGCTAAAGAAGCTAAGAAAAATCAAAAGCAAGTAGTAGTTAAAGAAGTAAAAGTAACAGCAAGAATTGATACTCACGATTTAGAAACTAAAGTTGGACAAATCGAAAAATTCTTAGCAAAAGAAAATAAAGTAAAAGTTACTTTAGTTCTATTTGGAAGGGAAAAGATGCATGCTACACTTGGAGTAGATACATTAGATGAGATAGCTGAAAAGTTTGCTGAAACAGCTGAAGTAGATAAAAAATATAATGAAAAACAAAAATACATACTATTAACACCTAAGAAAAGTTAATAAGTTAAATAAATATTTATAGATTTGAGAGGAGGGTATTATTATGCCAAAAATGAAGACTCATAGAGGAGCAAGAAAAAGAATAAAAGTTACAGGAACAGGAAAATTTATCGTTAAACACTCAGGAAAAAGCCATATCTTAACTAAGAAAGATAGAAAAAGAAAAAATAACCTTAAAAAAGATTTAGTTGTTAGCGAAACTTTAAAAAGACATATGCAAGGATTACTTCCATATGGAGTTGGAAGATAATAACCAATCAATTTCAAATTTTTGTGAATTATAATTAGGAGGAAAAAATGAGAGTTAAGACTGGAATAGTTAGAAGAAGAAAACATAAAAAAGTTTTAAGAGCAGCAAAAGGATTCAGAGGTGCATCTGGTGACGTTATAAAACAAGCTAAACAAGCTACAATGAGAGCAGCAGCTTATTCAACAAGAGATAGAAAAGTAACTAAGAGAAGAATGAGATCTCTATGGATCATCAGAATCAATACAGCAGCTAGATTAAATGGATTAACATATTCAACTTTAATGAACGGATTAAAGAAAGCTGGAATCGTATTAGATAGAAAAGTTTTAGCAGATATCGCTTTAAACAATGCAGCTGAATTTGCAAAATTAGCTGAAACTGCAAAAAACGCATTATAATTAGGTAAGAAAGAACTCATATAATTGAGTTCTTTTTTTCTTGACATAAATATTTATAGATGTTAGAATTAGAAAAAAAATAGAAGAAAAGACAGTTCATTTGTACCATCCTGTCTATAAACAAAACTAGGGCTATTTTTTTATTGCAATTTTTTGGATAAATTGAGAAAGATAGACTAGGTGGAGTCTGTCTTTTTTTATTTAAGGAGAAAATTATGTATACATTAATAAGTGAAGCAAGTTTTGATAGTGCACATTTTTTAGCTCAATATGAGGGAAAGTGTAGAAATATTCATGGACATCGTTGGACTATAAAAGTAGAAATTTATGGAGAAGAGCTTCAAGAGAGTGGAAGTTGTAGAGGAATGTTAGTAGATTTTGGAGATTTGAAAAAATATTTAAAAGAATTAGCAGATTATTATGATCATGCTCTTATTATTGAGAAAGATAGTATGAGAGAACTTACTTTAAATGTTTTAAAAGAGGATGGATTTAGAATAATTGAAGTGGAGTTTAGACCCACTGCTGAAAATTTTGCTAAATATTTTTATAATTATTTTAAAGATAAAGGATTTTTAGTAAAAAATATATTTGTATATGAAACTCCAAATAATTGTGCTACATATAGCGAGATGATATAGGATGTTTAATTATAAAGTTGTAGAAATTTTTGAAAGTATCAATGGAGAGGGAAAAAAGGCAGGGCAATTGGCACTGTTTATAAGATTTCAAAAATGTAACTTAAATTGTAGTTACTGTGATACTAAATGGGCTAATAGTGATACTTCACCATATACTCTTATGAGTTTAGAGGAGTTATATAATAAAGTTATAGAGAGTGGAATAAAAAATATAACTATTACAGGGGGAGAACCTCTGCTGCAAGAAAATATTGGAGAGTTTTTAAAAAAGTTAAGTAAAAATTTAGAATTAAATGTTGAGATAGAGACAAATGGAAGTGTAAATTTGAAAAGATTTAGTGAGATTAAAAATCCACCATCTTTTACAATGGATTATAAACTTCCTAGTAGCAATATGGAAAAATATATGGATCTTGATAATTTTCAATATTTAACTGAGAAAGACACAGTAAAATTTGTAGTTGGAGATATTGATGATTTGGAAAAGGCTAGAGAGATTATTGAAAAATATTTTCTTGTGGGAAAATGTGCTGTATATATAAGTCCAGTATTTGGAAAAATAGAGTTTTCATCAATAGTAGATTTTATGAAAAAGTACAAGATGAATGGAGTAAATATGCAACTTCAAATACATAAAATAATCTGGGATCCAGAAGCAAAAGGGGTGTAAAAATGGATATAGAAGCAATTAAACACCATATAAAAGGCTTGCTGATAGCTTTAGGAGAGGATCCAGAAAGAGAAGGATTAAAGGAAACTCCAACTAGAGTAGCTAAGATGTATGAGGAGATATTTGAAGGGATAAATTATAGTAATGATGAGATAGCAGAGATGTTTAATAAAACTTTTGAAGAGGATATATTAACTGATAATGATAATATTGTAGTAGTTAGAGATATAGATATTTTTAGCTGTTGTGAACACCATTTAGCTTTGATGTATGATATGAGTGTAACAGTAGCCTATCTACCTAAAGGAAAGGTAATAGGACTAAGTAAGATAGCTAGGATATGTGATATGGTAAGCAAAAGATTACAACTTCAAGAGAGAATAGGAAAAGATATAGCTTATATAATGAAGAAAGTAACAAACTCTGAAGATATAGCAATTTTAATAAAGGGAAAACATAGTTGTATGACAATGAGGGGAATAAAGAAAAATAATAGTATTACAGAAACTGCAATATTTGAAGGGAAATTTAAAGATAATTTTATGTTACAAAATAAGTTATACAATAGAATATAGGAGGAAAAATGAGAGCTTTAGTTTTATTAAGTGGTGGAATAGATAGTACTACCTGTTTAGCTATGGCAATAGATAGATATGGAAAGGAAAATGTTGTTGCTTTAAGTGCTTTATATGGGCAAAAACATACTAAAGAGTTAAAAGCAGCTAGAGATATAGCTAATTACTATAATATTGAACTTATAGAGATTGATTTAGTAAAAATATTTGCATATAGTAACTGTTCTTTACTTTCTCATTCTAAAGATGAGATTCCACATAGTAGTTATGCTGAGCAATTAGAAGAGACAAAAGGGGAAACAGTTTCTACATATGTTCCTTTTAGAAATGGATTATTTTTATCCACAGCAGCAAGTATAGCACTTTCAAAAGATTGTGATTTAATATTATATGGAGCTCACAGTGATGATGCAGCAGGAAGTGCATACCCAGATTGTAGCAAGGAATTTAATGATGCTATAAATTTAGCTATATATGAAGGAAGTGGAAAGAAATTAAAAGTTGAGGCTCCTTTTGTAAATCTTCATAAAAAGGATATAGTAAAAAAAGGTCTTGAATTAAAAGTACCATATGAATTAACTTGGAGTTGTTATGAGGGAAAAGAGTATTCATGTGGTGAGTGTGGAACTTGTATAGATAGAGAAAAAGCTTTTGAATTAAATGGTGCAGTAGATCCATTAGTAAAAATAAGAGAGGGAAGATAGATGAGAGAATTAGATAATTTAACACTTTTAGGAAATCAAGGGGTAAAATATCCACAAGATTATGCTCCAGAACTTTTAGAAACTTTTGATAATAAGCATCCAGAAAATGATTATTTTGTAAAATTTAATTGTCCAGAGTTTACAAGTTTATGTCCAATCACAGGGCAACCAGATTTTGCAAATATAGTTATATCTTATGTGCCAAATATTAAAATGGTAGAGAGTAAATCTTTGAAGCTATATCTTTTTAGTTTTAGAAATCATGGAGATTTTCATGAAGATTGTATCAATATAATAATGAAAGATCTTATAAAATTAATGGATCCTAAATATATAGAAGTTTGGGGAAAATTTACTCCAAGAGGTGGAATTTCAATTGACCCATATTGTAACTATGGAAAAAAAGGAACTAAGTGGGAAGAGGTAGCTTTTAATCGTATGGCTAACCATGATTTATATCCTGAAAAAGTAGATAATAGATAATAAAAATAGAAGAGAGCAATTCTCTTCTATTTTTTCATTAAAAGCATTAGTTCTTTTGTTAATTTTTTTGTAGCTTTAACATCTTCTAAAGAATCATGATTAATTAAAGGAATATTAAAATAATCACACCAAGTTTTTAATTTATTATTATCTAACACAGGAAGTTTATTTAAAAGTTGTAAAGGTGCAATCATATATAGAGGATCCAAACTAATACCTTGAACATAGCTAAAGAAAAAATTATTTCCATTTCTTTTAAAAAATCTATATACAACATCTTTATCAAAATTTATATTGTATCCAGCTAATATAAATTTATCATTTTTATCATACTTATCAATATATTTATTCAAGATAGATATAAATTTTTGAAAAACAATCTCTTCATCTTCAAAAGTTTCAATCTCTTCTCTAGTTCTGTTTTGAATAGCTAATGCTTCATCTGTAACCTCAGAATTTGGAAAAGGTTTAACATAGAAGTTAAAAACTTCAGCCTCATTTTTTCCAATTTGAACTATACCTGAAAGTTGAATAAGAGCAGAGTTTTGTGATAAACCACCAGTTTCTGTATCTATAAAAAGAATTTTCATAGTAGTCTCCTTAAAAATCAGTTTTTTTATATTATATCACAAAACCCTTTAAAAAGATTAAGCTCTTTCTACAACAATTGCTTTACCCTCTTTTCTCCAGTTAGCAAACTCAGCAACACAAGTAAATAAAACGTCAGTAGATGAGTTTAAAGCAGTTTCGCAAGAATCTTGAATAACTCCAATAATAAATCCAACTCCAACTACTTGCATAGCTATATCATTAGGGATACCAAATAAGCTACAAGCTAGAGGGACAAGAAGTAGAGATCCACCAGCAACTCCAGATGCTCCACAAGCACTAATTGCTGATAGAACACTAAGTAAAAGAGCTGAGAAAATATCAACATGGATATTTAAAGTGTGAGCAGCACTAAGAGCAAATATTGAAATAGTGATAGCAGCTCCACCCATATTAATTGTAGCTCCTAATGGAATAGAAACAGAGTAAACTTCTTTATCAAGTCCTAAACTTTCACATAGATTCATATTTACTGGAATATTAGCAGCTGAACTTCTAGTAAAAAAAGCAGTAAGTCCACTATCTTTAAGACATCTCATAATTAGAGGATAAGGATTTTGTCTAATATAGAAGTAAGTAACTATTGGATTGATAACGAAAGTAACAAATCCCATACAACCTAAAAGAAGTAAAATTAATTTTCCATAGATAAGTAAACTTGCAAAACCACTAGTACGTAGTGAGTTAAAAATCAATCCCATTATTCCAAATGGAGCAAATTCTATAATAGTTTTAACAGTTTTTAAAATAACATCTGAAACGTCTAAAACTATTTTTTTAGTATTTTCAGAACTTTCTCTTAAAAAGAATCCAAATAATGCACTCCAAAATAAGATTCCAATATAGTTACCTTGTAAAAGAGCTTTTACTGGATTTTCAACAAGGTTCATAAATAGAGCTTTTAATACACCAGCAATATTTTCAGGTGGAGCTATGCTACTTTCTCCAGCTTTTAAAATAAGATCTACTGGGAAAAGGAAAGATCCAGCTACTGCAACACTAGCTGCAAGAAAAGTTCCTAAAAGATATAAAAATATAATTAATTTCATATTTGATTTTTGACCTTTTTTATGTTGTAAAACTGCTGCCATTACTAACACAAAAACTAATATAGGTGCAATCGCTTTTAAAGCTCCAACAAAAAGATCTCCTAATATTATAATACCACTTGCTTTTTCAGGTGCAACTAAAACTAATATAATTCCAACTATAAGACCAATTATTATTCTTTTAATAAGGCTTATTTTTATCCAATTTTCGTATAAATTTTTCATTTAATTTTCATCTCCTGTGTCTTTAAAATGTAAACATATGTTTTTGTATAGAAAACAATATATCACAAAGTAAAATTTTATGCAACTATTTTTTATAAAAAACTTAAAAAATTTTTAAAATTCTGAATGACAATAATTTGACTTTTTATATTAATATAATAAAATAAAGTATAATAAGGTGGTGGTAAATATGGAAGAAAAAAATAGAATAATACAAGAATATGTTCCCGGGAAACAAGTCACACTTGCACATTTAATTGCACATCCTAACAAAGAATTATGTAAAAAAGTTGGATTAAATTCTGAAGTGACAAAAGCAATAGGAATTTTAACATTAACTCCTGGTGAAACAGCTATAATAGCTGGAGATGTGGCAACAAAAGCTGGAAATGTAGAGATAGGATTTTTAGATAGGTTTACAGGAACATTAGTTATTAATGGAGATGTTTCTAGTGTAGAGAATTCATTAAAAAGTGTGTTAAGCTTTTTAGAAAATACTCTTCAATTCTCAGTATCTAAATTTACAAGGTCTTGATAGTTATGAAAGTTATGTTATTAGGAAAAATAGGGTGTGGTAAGACTACATTGACACAGAGATTAAATGAGCAAGATGTCGTTTATGCAAAGACACAAGCAGTCTCTTATGAGAATAATATAATCGATACTCCAGGAGAATATATTGAAAACAAATTCTTTTTTAGAGCTTTATTAGTAACAGCAGCAGAGGCAGAGAAAATTATATTTGTTCAAAGTGCAGATGATGAAGGTAATTTCTTTCCACCTAACTTTAAATCGATATTTTTAGGAAAAGACGTAATAGGGGTAATTACTAAGATAGATAAAGTTAGTGATTGTAGTAGAGCTGAGGAGATATTAAAAGAATCTGGAGTAGAGGAAATATTTTATATTTCAAAAACAGATAATGAAGGATTGGAAAAATTAAAAGAGAGATTAAAAGTTTAAAAAGGTTGTTGCAGATTGATAGTTTAGATTATCAATTTGAGCAACCTTTTTTATTCTTTAAAAGCAAAAAAAATAGAAGTTATCTATTGACAATATATGAAGAATAAGTTTATGATTATAATAGAATAATAAAGCTAGTAAGGAGAGATATTTTATGAAAGAGCTACTTGATAAGTTAATAGAGAAGAATATTCCAGAAACAAAATTAGGTACAGTTGCAAATTATATACCAGAACTAGATAAAGCTAGAAAAGATGCTTTAGGTATCTATATCATAGACAATGAAGGAAATGAATATTTTTCAGGAGATTATGATATAAAATTTACAATTCAAAGTATATCAAAAATAGTAGCTCTGATGCTGGCAATCCTTGATAATGGAGAAGAGTATGTATTTTCAAAAGTGGGAATGGAGCCTACTGGAGATCCATTTAATTCCATCACTAAATTAGAAACTTCAGGGGAGAAAAAGCCTTATAATCCTCTTATAAATGCAGGAGCAATAGCTATTTCTTCAATGATAAAGGGAAAGGATGCTAGAGATAAATTTCAAAGATTATTGGAGTTTTTTAGAAAAATATCTGAAGATGAAACTCTTGATGTAAATTATAAGATCTATTGTGGGGAATCAGAAACAGGAAATAGAAATAGAGCAATGGGATATTTTCTAAAAGGAGATGGAATAATAGAGGGAAATGTAGAGGATGCTTTAGATGTTTATTTTAAACAATGTTCTATTGAGGTAACTGCAAAAACATTAGCAAGAATGGGGCTTTTTTTAGCTAATAATGGAAAATTAAGCACAGGAGAAGAGGTAATAAACCAAAGAATAGCTACTATTGTAAAAACTTTAATGGTGACTTGTGGAATGTATGATAGTTCTGGAGAGTTTGCAGTGAGAGCAGGAATACCTTCAAAAAGTGGTGTAGGTGGAGGAATTCTTTCAGTAGTACCAGGAAAAATGGGAATAGGAGTATATGGACCTTCGTTGGATAAGAAAGGAAATTCAATAGCAGGAGTGACACTGTTGGAAGATCTTTCAAATGAATTAAACTTAACAATTTTTTAGTAAAAGATAAATTTTTTATAGACAGAAAAAGTTAATAGTGATATTATAATAAAGTTGATAAATTGAAAAAATTACTGGGGTGCAATAGCTGAGATAGGTATTTTACCTGAACCCAAAGGACTTGATTCGGATAATGCCGACGAAAGGAGTAATAATTAAGAAAGACTTTTTATGCCTCCTTTTGTGAAATTAAAAGGAGGTTTTTTTATGGGATTAAAAGATTGTTTATGGTGTATTGGAGGAGCTAGTAAAGGAGTTTCAGGATGTAGATTTTCTCTATATCCAATGGCAGATAATTTTGTAGAAATAATTTTAGGAGCTCTTTCAAAAACTGATATGTCAAAAGTTTGGAAAGCAACAGACAAACTAAGTACTTGTGTCAGAGGAAAAAGAGTACATGTTTTTGACAGTGTAAAGGGATTATTTATAAATGCTTACAGAGAAAATGTTCATATGGCATTGGAAGCAACTTTTTCAAAAGGGTGTCCTGGAGATACTGATGCAGATTCTTTTATGGAAGTAGATGATATAAAATTAAATGAAAATTTAATTAAAGATCAAAAATTCAATGTTGTAAGTAAAATATCATTCTATCCTATGGGAGAAAATGACTATATGGAGCATATAGCTCATGCAGTTATGAAAGCTAAAGAAAATGGGGTATTTTCAAAAAGTTCTCACTATGTTTCTATTCTTGAAGGAGATGTACATGATGTATTTAAAACTTTAGAAGATATATTTGAATATGGTGAAGCTAATCTATCACACTATATTTTACAAGTAACAATATCAGTAAATAGTCCAACAAAGGAATAGAATTAGGAGGAAAAAATGTTTAATTGGAAGTTAAAAGATGTAATAATGGTATGTTTATTTTCAGTAATATTTTCATTTATATATTTAGGAGCAGTATATTTAGCTAACTTTATAGCTACAATTTTAGCTCCATTGGGATTAGCTCCATTTGCCTATGAAATATTATTTGGAGTATGGTTTATGGCAGCAACTTTTGTTCCATATATAGTTCAAAGATCAGGAGTAGCTATTATAGCAGAAGTTTTATCAGCAGTAATTGAAGTTATTATGGGTAATATGTTTGGACCAATAGTTATATTATCAGGAATAATTCAAGGGGCAGGACCTGAAATTATTTTTGCTAAAGATAAGTATAAAAACTATACTATGAAAAATATGTGTTTAGCTGCATTTGCTGCATGTGTAACTAGTTTCATATGGGGATTTGTAAGAGGTGGATTTGTAAAATACTCAGCTACAATGTTAGTGGGAATGTTTGTTGTAAGAGCTATTAGTTCAATTATTTTTGCAGGGATAATCTGTAAAATAGCAGCAGATAAATTAGCAAAAACAGGTGCTTTAAGTAGTTATACATTAGGAAATCAAAATAGTATGGAAGATTAATCTATGAAAAAAGTTTTAAGTTGTGAAGATATAGAATTTAAATATCAGATAAATTCTAAAAACAATATAATTGATGGGTTTTCTTATGATTTTTTAGAGGGAAAAGTCTATCTTATCTCTGGGTTTTCAGGTTGTGGAAAAAGTACGTTAGCATATATTTTATCAGGGCTTTATCCTGAACATAAAGGGGTAATGTCAAAAGGTAAGGTATTGCTTTTAAATAGAGATATGTCAGAATACTTACCAAATGAGAGAGTAAAAGATATTATGATGATGTTTCAAAATTCTGATGCTCAATTTTGTATGGAAAAAGTAAAGGATGAGATTATTTTTTGTCTTGAGAATATAGAGTGTCCAGTTGAAAAGATGGATGAGTTAGTAGATAGAGTATTAACTGAGATGGATATTTTATATTTAAAAGATAGAAATCTTTCTTCATTGTCAGGGGGAGAAAAGCAAAAAGTTGCATTAGCAATTATTTTAGCTATCTCTCCTAAGATAATTATATTGGATGAACCATTTGCTAATGTAGATTATGAAAGTAGCCAAGAGATAATAAAAAAATTAAAAAGATTAAATGAAGAGAGTAAAACTACAATTATAGCCATAGATCATAGAATTAGTTTATGGAAAGATATAGATTATGAGTTTTTATATTTAGGAAAAGGTTGTAAATTTTTAGATGATACTTCATATTTTGAACTTGAAGATAGTGAGGAAATTAAAGAAAACAGAGAGAGTCTAAAAGATAAAGAAGTTGTGTTAGAATTAGAAAATATTTCAATAGGGTATGGAGAGAAAAATTTATTGGAAAACTGTTCTTTAATAGCTAAAGAAGGAGAAATTATCTCTTTAATTGGTAAAAGTGGAGCAGGTAAAAGTTCTCTTTTATTGAATATTGCTAGATTAACAAAGATAAAAAATGGAACTATTAAATTTTTAGGTAAAGATATAAAAAAATGGAAAACAAAGGAGATATTGAAAAATATAGGAATAGTTTTTCAAAATCCTCAAAATCAATTTATTACTTATAAAGTAATAGATGAATTGATTTTTAGTATGAAGCAAAATGAAAAAGATGAGAAAAAATTATTAGAAAAAGCTGAAGAGTTATTGAAACAATTTAATCTTTATGAGTATAGAAATTATTCTCCTTTTTCTTTGAGCCAAGGACAACAAAGAAAAGTGGCAGTACTATCTATGTTAGCAGGAGATCAAAAGATACTTTTATGTGATGAACCAACTTATGGACAGGATAATAGAACAAGTAGAGAGATAATGGAGTTTTTAAAGAAAAGGGCTAATGAGGGATTGACGATAATAATTGTATCTCATGATAGAAACTTAGTGTATGAATATTCAGACTCTATTTATGAAGTTACTGAAGAAAAAGAGTTAAGGAGAGTGAGATAAAAATGTTAAAATTAAACCCTGCTTATAAGGGATTAACACTATTTTTAATCTCTTTAATACTCTCTTTTGAGTACAATTATTATTTTAACTTTGGAATTTTTCTAGTTATGATTTTGTTGATGTTAATTAATAAAGTTAGTATAAAAAAGATAATTCTGGCTTTTTTACCAGTTATATTTTTAGCAGTGGGGGTATTTTTTACAGGCTTTCTACATAGTGGTGAAAGTACAGATGTAACCTCTCTTACTAAGATAGTAGTTGTAATAGGAGATGCTGAAACTGGAATGCAACTAGCAATGAGAATAATGGCTTTTGCTAGTATCGGTTTATTTTTTGTATTTACAACAGATCCTAGATTATTTATTTTAAGCTTAAATCAACAATTTAAACTACCAAGAAACTTTGCTTATGGAATATTAGCTGCATATAGTTTTATTCCTATTGTTAAGCAAGAGTATCAAAATATGAGATTTGCATATAGAGCAAGAGGAGTTGAAAAAAATATTTTTATGCTTCCTATGCTTGTAACAGCTGTAAGATCATCTGAAAGTATAGCGATGGCTATGGAATCAAAGGGATTTAATTCAAGAGGAAATAGAAGTGAATACATAAAATTAAGTGTGAGTATTTGGGATTATATAACTCTTGTTGTAGGGACTTTAATTGTTTTAGTAGGAACAATTATTTTCTGATTTGAGTAAAAAAGTGAAAATTCCTTGTTGACAAAAAAGATGAGGTATGATATTATATTTAATGCGTGGAAGGTTATCCTAATTGGTAAGGAACCGGTCTTGAAAACCGGCGTCGCAAGACTTCAGAGTTCGAATCTCTGATCTTCCGCCAGATATGATGGTGAAGTGGCAGAGTGGCCTAATGCACTCCCCTGCTAAGGGAGAGTACCTATAAACGGTACCGAGAGTTCAAATCTCTCCTTCACCGCCATTTGATAATAATAGGTAGGTTAACTACCTTTTTTTTATATAAAATTGCACCTATAGCTCAATTGGATAGAGCGTCTGACTACGGATCAGAAGGTTAGGGGTTCGATTCCTCTTAGGTGCGCCATTTGGCTAAATTAAATATTTTAAGAATAGATAGTCGTTTCAAATTAATGAAACGACTTTTTTGTTTTTATGATATACTATATTCAAATAAAATAATTTTATTAGAACACTCTTAAAAATATAAAAAAACAATAAAAAATTAAATTTAGAAAAAATAGTTAGTTAAGAGGTGGATGTTATGAAGGAGACATATTTACAAAGTTATCTTATTGAGAATTATATATTTATTGCAATGGTAATTGGTACATTTTTTGTAGCCTCTATGAAGTCAGCAGTAGATAGATTTTTAAAAAGGCAACTTGTTATTAATATGTCTCTTCTTTTAATTCTATCAATAATAGAATTTTACTTAGATTATCATAAAAATCAAGTTTTAATAGGAAAAAATTTTATAATATTAAAATTGATTTATTATTCATTAAAACCTTTGATTATGGGGATAGTAGTAAGTGTAATGAAGCCTAAAAATAAACTTATTTATATTCCAGCAATCTTAAACTTTCTATTTTATTGTAGTTTAATTTTAAATAATAGGTTATTTTCTTTTGATATTTTAAATAGTTTTGGAAGTGAACTTTGGAAATATGGTTATATTGTTACTAATTGGATATATTGGATTATTTTGCTCTTTGTATTAGATTTAAAATTTTATAGAAATACAAAAGTAAATCCTCTTTCAGCTTTTTTTGCTATACTGTGGTTGATGAGTGCAAACATTATAGATGCCATAGGGGGAAAAATAGGAATAATGAACCATACTTATGCTGTAATTTTTTTATTTTACTATCTTGTAGTACATGTACAAATCTCTCAACAAATAAATGAGGAGAAGGAGATAAAATTAAAAGAGCAAAGAATGTCCTTGATGCTTTCACAGATACAACCTCATTTTCTTTATAATACATTGAATACTATAACAGCTCTTTGTAGAATAAATCCAAAATTAGCAGAGGAAACAACAATAAAATTTTCTAAATACTTGAGAGAAAATATGCATAATATGGGCAAAAATGATACTCAGCTTTTTTCTAAAGAATTGGAACATACAAATATATATCTTGATATAGAAAAACTAAGATTTGGTGACAGAGTAAAAGTTGAATATGATATAAAAACAGATGATTTTAACATGCCAACCCTTACTCTGCAACCAATAGTAGAGAATGCAGTAAAACATGGAATTTGTAATAAAGTTGAAGGTGGAACTATAAAGATTTCTACAGAGAAAAAAGGAAAAGATCATATAATAACAATTTCAGATAATGGAATAGGATTTGAGATGGGAAAAGCATTAAATGATGGTAGAACCCATGTGGGAATACAAAATGTAAAGGAGAGATTGAAAACTATTGTTGATGCAGAGCTTGAAATTACAAGTTTTATAGGGATAGGAACAGTTGTAAAGATTATTATTCCTGGAAAGAAAAAATATATGAGATTGGAGAGTGGAAAAAGACGTGAAATACTTAGTATTGGACGATGAGGTACTTGCAGGAGAATATTTAGCAACATTAATAAAAGAAGTTGATGAAAAAGCAAAAGTAATAGTAATAAATAATCCTATTAAAGCTTTAGAGATTATTAAAGAATCTTTTGATGTATGTTTTATTGATATACAGATGCCAGGATTAAATGGGATAGAGTTTGCAAATGAACTTAAAAAATTACATTCAAAAATTAATATAATATTTGTAACAGGATATTCAAACTATATGGGTGAAGCTTTTAAATTAGATGCAAGTGATTATATTATGAAACCAGCAAATGTAGAGCAAATACAACATGCACTTGAAAATCTTAGATATTCTGTATCTGAAAATATATCCCCAGAGAAAGAGAAAAGAATACAGATAACTTGTTTCGGAAATTTTGAAGTACTTATAGATGGAAATCCTGTAAAATTTAAATTTGAAAAAACTAAGGAACTACTAGCATATCTTGTTCATAGAAAGGGAGCAAGGTGCAGTTCAAAGGAAGTTATTGCAAATTTATGGGAAGATGATGGGCATGATTCTTATTACAGAATGCTAAAAAAAGATTTACAAGATGTTTTAAATAGCTTAGGATGTGGAAATATAATATATAGTGAAAGAGGAAAAATTGGACTTGCAAATTTACAGTGTATTCAGTGTGATTATTTTAAATGGATTGAAAATGCAGAAGAGGGAAGAAAATTGTATCATGGAGAGTATATGGAACAATATTCATGGGGTAGTGAAACTAATGCTTTTTTAGATATGGATAAATACAAAGAATAAGAAATTAGAAAAAAATGTTTGAAAAAAATAAAAATATTTCTAATCATTGACACTTCTTTGACGGAGTAGGTGATATAGTAAAAATGTAATTATATAAATTATATTTTTAGGGGGGTATTTTTAATGAGTGAAAGTAGCAAGGTTAGATTACCTAATAAGGTAGAGGCTATAATTCCAATTGTTTTTCTTTTAACAGTGATGATTACAAACTATGCTTTAGGGTGGGGACTTGATCCACATATTCCTGTAACTCTTTCATGTGGAGTTGCTATGATTATTGGAAAATTATGCGGATATGATTACAAGGATATGCTTGCAGCAGGACTTGAAGCTGTTAACCAATCTTTAGAAGCAATAATTATAATTCTTCTTGTAGGATGTTTAATAGGATCATTTACAGCATGTGGAACTATTCCAGCAGTTGTATATTATGGATTAAAACTTCTTACACCAGCTATATTTCTTCCTTTTGTAACAATTCTTTGTGCAGTTGTTGGAATTGCTCTTGGATCGGCTTGGACTGTAACAGCAACACTTGGAATTGCATTTATGGCAATAGGAACAACAATGGGATTGAATCCAGCACTTATAGCAGGAGCTATTCTTTCTGGAGCATGTTGTGGAGATAAATTTTCACCACTTTCTGACTCAACAAATCTAGCTGCTGGTTCTGCACAAACAGGACTTTTTGATCATGTGGCAGCTATGGTAACTACAACTTTTCCTAGTTTAGTTATAGCTGTAATTTTATATACATTCTTCTCACTTTCAAAAGTGGGAACATATGATCCTTCATTAGCAACTGAGTTATCAAGTGCAATATTAGATCATTATACATATATGAGTCCAATTCTACTTATTCCTATTTTACTGATAGTAGTAGTAGCAGTAATAAAAATGCCAGCTATTCCTTCAGTAGTTTTACTTTCATTACTTGGATGTATATTTGCTATAATATTCCAAGGAACTGGAATTGCTGATTGTATTAAGATACTTCATTATGGTTATGAAGCTGAATCTAGTAATGCTCTATTTTATAAACTTGTAAATAGAGGTGGAATGGATAGCATGCTTTGGACTAATAACCTTGTAATTGTTGCTGTTGCATTTGGTGGAATACTTCAAAAAATAGGTTCAGTAGAGTCATTACTTGGTGGATTAATAAAGAAAGTAAAAACTCCATTCCAATTAGTTCTTGTTACAATTGCAACTGGGGTATTCTGTATTACAACTATGTGTGACCAATATTTAGGATTGATAATTCCAGCATCAATGTATAAAGATAATTATGATGAGATGGGACTTGGTAGAAATATGCTTTCAAGAACTCTTGAAGATGGTGGAACTTTATGGTCACCACTTGTTCCGTGGTCATCATGTGGAGCATACCATGCAGCAGTACTTGGAGTACCAACACTTGCATACCTACCATATTGCTTTATGAATATAATAAATCCTATCTATGCTATTGTTACTTTAAGTTGGGGTGGAAATATTCTATATGCTGATGGATCAAGAACAAACTTATTTGGTAAATTAAAGAAAGGTCGTGGACCTGCTCAAGCTCCAGAAAAAGCATATGAAAAAGCTATGAAAGCTCTTGCTAAAATAAGAAATTCTGAAGGAGTAAAAGCATTATAAATATTAAGATTTTAAAGTGAGGAAATATGATGGAATATTATGGAATTATGCCAGAACGAAAATTATGGGTGAAAGTTGCAGTTATAATATTTGCTATCTACACTATTTATAGCTCAATTGCAAATCGCAATCTATTTTATTTACCCTTTGGAGTTATTATGATTTTTGCAACTTTTTCAAATAGAAAACATATAATTTCACAAGAGGGAGTAGATATTCTTTATACTATTTGTGGGGCTCAATTTCATAATAGATGGAGTTGGAATGAGATAGAGAATATTCATACTGATTCAATTACTTCAAAACTAAATGTAGAACTACATTTTGGAAAGGGTATGATAGGAAGAAGATTTATTCTATCAAAAGAGGATAGTGAAAAGGTACTAGCTCTTGCTAAAAAAATAAATTCTAAGATCTATATTTCTGAAATAAAAAAGAGATAATATTTTAAAAGGGATTGATTTCTATAAATTAGAGATCAATCCCTTTTACTTTATATTAGAAAATATAAAGTATATTTTTTAAAATTATATAATAATAAAATGTTAAATTGCATTATAAATAATACTTTT
This sequence comes from Fusobacterium varium, assembly GCA_021531615.1. Taxonomy (NCBI): domain Bacteria; kingdom Fusobacteriati; phylum Fusobacteriota; class Fusobacteriia; order Fusobacteriales; family Fusobacteriaceae; genus Fusobacterium; species Fusobacterium varium. The sequence goes on from JADYUE010000032.1 coordinate 18,882, forward strand.
ATTTTAAATAAATTATTAAAAATAAAAGATATTAGTATTGTTAATAAAATGAAATTATTAAATATATTTTAATATAAAAAAGTAGTATAATAAAAGAGTAGAATTAGAATAGAATTATTTTTATATAATTTATTATGAATAAAAAGGAGCATAGAGAAAATGTTAATTACTGAAAACTTTAATGTTAAAGTGGATATTAAAATAAATGATATTTTAGAATCAGATAAGATAAATTTTAATATTTCAACAAAAAATGAGATGATAAATAGAATAGTTTCATACTATTTAAAATTTGAAATTACAGGGATAGAAGAGGAAATTAAGAAAAGTTTAAAAAATAGGATAGGAAGTATTAAAACTAAATTAGAGATTGCAAATATTATTGAGATTATATATGAATTAAAAAAAGCTGAAGTAACCAAAGAAAAAGAGTATTTCCAATTAAATTTTAGATTAAATAAAGATACATTTAAAGACTATGAAGATTATATTTTAGATCTTGAAGAAGAAAAAATAAATATTACTAAATTTTTTAGAGAGATATTTGAATGGTATTGTAATAAAAAGCAGTATGAAAGAGAAAAAATTCTTTATTATAAAACAATTGAAAGTATAGAAAAGCAACTTTTAGAAAAAAATTTAAGAAAGAGAAGTTTAAAAATAAATATAAAAACTTTAGAAAATAAACCAGTAGAAATAGTTCCACTAGGAATAGTTACTTCTAAAAATGAAAATTACTCATATTTATTAGGATATAGTGAAATAACAGATAAGGTAACATTAAAAGAAACAGGAAAATTTGCAATATTTCCAACTAGAATTTCTAATATAATAAATTTAAAAGAGGGAAAGAGATTTGAAATAGTAGATGATGAAAAAATAGATAACCCTTCTTTATATCTAGTAGGAAAAAGTACCATAGCAAAAGCAAATGAGATGATAAATAATAGAGTTGTAAGCTATGGAGAAGAGAATAAAATAAAATTAGCATTAACTTCAGAGGGAAAAAAGAGATTAGAGATTATTCTTCATAATAGACCTTTTAATTTAAATAAAATTTGTAATTTAAATGAAGCTGGATGCAAAGTTAAAGAAGATGATGAGAGAGCAGTTATATATGAAAAACAAATATGTGAAGGAGAAGAGAAACATATATATACTTTTAACAGTACATATTTTGCAGTTAAAGCATATTTTCTTTCTTTTGGAAAAGAATGCACAATATTAGAGCCAGAAAAATTAAGAGATGAATTTAAAGAACATTATCTTCAAGCAATTGAAAATTATAATAAAAATTAAAGTAAAAGATATACTATAATATTAAAAAATGTAAAATTGCATTATTTTTTTATAGTAATATATTAAATAATATAGTCAAGTAGTTATAAAAAGTAGTTTTTATTTTTTATAGATACTTGATTTTTTTATATAAAAATATATGATAAAATTTTTGTATGAAACATAAGAAAAAAAGAGTGGTTTTACTATTAAAGCAAAAAAAGTAAAAATTACAACTGTAATTGGTAAATTGTAATGATATAAAATTGTTGTCCAAAGGGGGGAGAAAAAATGTCAGATAAATTTATAAGTTTAGGTGGAGGAAATGAGATAGGAGCATCATGCTATTATCTTCATTGTAATGGAAATAATTTTATTTTTGATGCAGGGATGAGATATGAAAATAAAAGAAGATACCCTAGTTTTAGTGAGCTATCTAAGTTAGAAGAGATAGATACATTAAATGATATAGATTGTATATTTTTATCTCATGCACACTATGATCACAATGGAGGACTACCTTTATTAGTATCTAAACTTTCTACAAATAAAGAGATTATTTGCAGTGAATATACTAAAAAGTTTTCAGAAATACAGTTGAACATTTTAAAAAAACATAGTGGAATACCTAACTATTCATTATATGAAGATATTTGTGTAGATAGAGCCACAGGAATGTTAACCTCATATCCACTTGAAAAAAGAATAGATAAAAAAAACTATTCATTTACACTGTATAAAAGTGGTCATATTCCTGGAGCTGTAATGACACTACTTGAAGTAAATGGAAAGAAAATTCTTTATACAGGAGATTTTTCAGATAGGGATTTTCCTTTAGTTGAAAAATATTCCCTGCCAAAGATTGAAGATTTAGATCTATTAATAGTAAATAGTACAAGTGCTTTTAAAAAAGATGATACTTGGGAAACAACATGGGGAAATGGAGAGAGCAGGGTTATAAACTTAATAAAAAGAATATTTCTATATAACCATTTAAATATAGAGATAAACCAAGTAAGTAATGGATTAGAATTAGCAATTCTAATAAATAATGAGTTAGAAAAAACTGACTTTAAAAGACTTGGAATAACTATATTTGTAGATGAACCAATAGCTAAAATGTTGAAAATAGTTGAGGAAAAAGAGGGGAAAAAATTTGAATATATAGAGATTTTTAATGAAAAGAATAGCTTAAAAAACAATGGTATCTATATAACATTGAAAAAAAGCACAAGATTAGATAAAGTTAGTAAACTGCATTTAAACTATTCTTTACATGAAACATATGATGGAATAAAGGAGTTGATTTTAAAACTTAAACCTAAAAAAACTTTGATAACTCACTATCAGGGAAAAGAAAATAAAGAGGATATTTTAATAAAGGAGTTGAAAAAAGAGGGATATGAGAATTGTGAATATGTAATTAATGAGAAAGAGTATATATATTAAAGAGGAGGAAGATGGATGTTAAAATTTGGAGAAAATATTAAAAATGTAATAACGACTGATTTAGAAAAAAATGGCTTAACAAATGGTAAAGAGATACAAAATTGGATAACAAATAAATATCTGACTCTTGTAATAGAGTTATCATCATTAAGTGATTCAAGAGTACAAGGAATTTTAAATAAGAATTTTAATGATGAAGAGTTAAAATTATATTCTAAGAATTATTTAGATAGAGAAATGGTAAATGGGTTTGAAAGAGAGCAAGTACGTAGAATTTCTCAAAAGACAGGAGTAAATAATGACGAGAGAAAGAGCGAATATAAAAGAAGAGTAAAAGAATTAACAGAGTTAGTTTTAAAGATGATAGATGGAGATATAGAAGCTTATAAAGAGTTTTTAAAAAAATATGAAGAGTATGCATTTGATAAAGAAGAGATAAAAAATAAGGGAATGCAAAAATTTATTCCAATGGGAATTATGATATCACTTAGTAGAAATCAAGAAAACCCTTTAAATTTAAAGAATATAGATAAAATGAATTTAAAAAATTTAAATTATATTACAGCTAGACATATGGTATCAAATATAAGATATGAAGTTGGATGTTTGCTTGGACTTAGAAAAAGAAGAAAAGATACAACAGAGCTAATTGATAGTTTTAAGCAGATAGTAGAAGATAGTGCAGAGGTTGAAGAAGAAGTTGAAGAGAGCTTAGAAAGTATAAAACTAGAGAGAGATCAATATAAAAGTAGTTTAAAACTTATTCAAAAAAGTTTAGATGAACTTTCAGAAAAACTAAAAGAGGAAACTCAAAATATAGCTTCAGAACAGATAAGAGACTTTTTTGTATCTTTAAACTCAGCTAAATATGGAAATTTTCTAGATAAGATACCACTTACAGAGGAGTTATTAAAAGATATAAGAAAAAATGATAAAGATTTTGATATTCCTCAAGAAGTCAAAAGAGTTTTAATATTTATAAAATCAGTAATTAAATTTATAAAAGATCAAGGGATAACACCTATGCAAGAGATCAACAGAGTTTTTGAAGGAACAGCTGAAGATATAGCAGAAATGGACTATGTAGGGGAAGAGTTCATAGATGATGAAGTAAAAAAATTAAGGGTAATTGCCCCTGGTTATAAATATAAAGATCTAATAATTTCTATTCCAAAAGTTGAAGAGGTGGATGAGTAATGGAAAATAAATTATATTTTGGTATTGATTTAGGAACAACAAACTCAGCGATATGCTATGGATATTTAGATGGAGAAGATAAATTAAGAACTCAAATTTGTAAAACAAATAGAAGAGGAAAAGAAGGAGGGACAGAGTCAAAAAAGACTCTTCCTTCAGTAGTTTATTATAAAGTAGATAATAAAACAAAGGAGATTCATGAAATAGTTGGAGATTTTGCTAAAAACCAATATGGGAAAAAATATGGTAGTGTTATAAAATCAGCAAAAAATTTTATGGGGGAAACAACTCCAATAGCTTTAGATGAAAAAATTGGAAGTAAACTTCCTGAAGAGGTTTCTGCTTCAATTTTAAAACATTTAGTGTTAGGTACAAAAGATAAACTTACTTTATCTGATATACCTAAAAATGTAATAATAACTATTCCAGCTTCTTTTGATTCAGATCAATGTAATGCTACATTGAAAGCTGCAGAATTAGCTGGATTAGATGTAAAAGATGAAAATGGAAACTATAAAAAAGATATGCTACTTTATGAAACTAAAGCTGTTATCTATAATATTTCTAATATGGTTTCTTTAGGAGAGATTCCTAAAAATGTCATAGATTTTTCTACAAAGAAAAATGTTATGGTATTTGATTTAGGTGGGGGGACACTAGATGTAGCTCTATATGAGGTATGTAATAGTGAAAAAATGAACTTTCCAATAATTGATGAATTAGCAGTTGGAAGATATACAAGAATAGGAGGAGATGATTTTGATCAGCTTTTAGCTAAAGATTTAGTTAAGAAATTTTTAGATTATACAGGAATGAGTTCTAGTGAGGTAAATATTCCTGAACTTACTCAAATAATGGAGAGTAGAGCTGAGTATTTAAAATTAGAATTAAGTGATAAAGTATTTGATAGTAAATTTGCAGGAGGAAAAATTTCAGATGATGAAGAGTTTGAAATTTCTGAGATGGATATCTATAAAGGAGCAGAATTTGAAGCTTATTTAAGAAAAAGAGAGATTGAAACTGTATTATCTCCTTTAATGGGAAATCATTTGAAAAAAGAGGATATTAAAAGAATAGATAATTTAACTTCAGAAAAAGATGTAAATAATATTATTTATCCTATTCTAGATGTTCTAGCTAAAGCTAAAGATAATGGTTATTCAACAGATGTTGATGCTATTATCTTAAATGGAGGAATGACAAAGTTCTATTTAATTAAAGATAGAATAGAGAAGTTCTTTGGAATAACTCCAATAACTGTTAATGATCCTGATTTAGCTGTGGCAAAAGGAGCATCATTCTATCAATATTGTTTAGAGAAATTAGGAATAAATAGTATTAGGGAGAGAGAACAAGAGAAAGAAAAGGAAAAAGTTGTAACTAAAACTCCAAAAAAATCAACTTTACTACAATTAGGAACAGTAATTGTAAATGATGATATTAATCTTGGTTTAGAAAAAGGGTATGTACGTAAACTTGTAAAAGCTGGAACTAAATTACCTACTGGAGATATAGAATTAGATTCATTCCAACTTCCAGTTGGAACAAATGAGATAGAATTACCTATATATCTTGGAAGAGGAAAAACTACAAATTTACCAAATAGAAAAATAGCCAATAGAGTAATTAATTTAAAGAAAAGTTATCCACCAGGAACTGTTGTAACACTAGTAGTTAATGTAGATGAAAATAAAGTAGTTACTTTAAGTGGATATGTGGGAAATGATAAAGAAGAGAAGATAGAAGTTACAATAGACACAGGAGACTCTAATAAAACTAAAGAAAAATCAACAAAAATAGGTACTACTAACTATGATAATGTAAATCCAGCTGTAGAAATAGAAACATTAAGAGTTAATACTGAGATATTGGAAACTGTTAAAAGACAACATAAGGGAGCAGGAGCTATGCACCCACAATTAAAACAAAAACAAACTAATGCTAAATTTAAAATCTCAGAAACAGTATCTATAATTAAAGGTTGTAACAATAAAGAGGCTTTTGAAAAACTTTTACTTGAAAAATTAAACTCTTTAGATAACTCTAAAATATTTAGAGGAATATTATTTGATTTAGGAGCAAATATATTTCCTCATATGAGTAAACAAGGACAAGAAATTTTTATGAGAGCTTGTAGAGGTGCAATTAATACTAATGCAATGATGAATAACTTAAATAAAGATACTATAACTAAAGCTATTATAGCAATAGGAGAGATAGGTGATTATTCAAGTATTCCTACTTTTGAAAAATTGATAAGTGATCCTTGTGCAAGAAACTATATAGTAAATATAGTGAGAACTCTTGGAAAATTAGCTCCAGATAATGAGATATTAGCTAAGAGATTTATGGATATCTCTATTGATAATGTCGAAATTGATCCATATATATATGCTGTTGGAAAAAGCTTTAGTAGAAAATTCTCTGGACGTACTGATAGTGAAGTGAAAAAAATAGTAGAAAAATTAATGAAAATATTAAAGCTAGAGAAACAAAATAAGGATATGGCATTACTTGCTATTGGAGAGATTTGTAATACTCTTGATGATGTCCAATTTAAATTAGATGAAAAATTTATAGAAAAAGTAGGGAAAGAGTTAGCTCTTTACAAAAGAAATTGTACAGAAGAAACTCATCGTGATAGAGCAGAATTAGTAGTTAATGTTGTACTTGGATTAAAATTAACACCAGAAGAAGAGAGAATGTGAAAAAAAGTCTGTAAATTAAAATAATAAATGCTTTAAATAGCTTTCTATGATAAAAT